>NZ_JBFAZA010000022.1:36028-125322 GCF_040681595.1 Amycolatopsis sp. NPDC051716
GCACCGCACCGCACCGCACCGCACCGCACCGCACCGCACCGCACCGCACCGCACCGCACCGCACCGCACCGCACCGCACCGCACCGCACCGCACCGCACCGAGGGGAGCATCCCTCGTCCGCGCCGGCGACCGCCAGCTCAATCGCGGGTACTTCCTCGCCGCGTTCGCGTCGCCATCCGGCCCGCGGACCGGTCCCGAGTGGATCCCGGCCTCGGGCGAACCTCGGCCACCCGGCAACGGCACCCGCCCGCCCGCCGCCATTTCGGACCAGCTCCCGCGGGGGCGCCCCCCGGGTCCAGCGTATCGACGCCGACCGACAAGAACGGCGAAAGAACGCGGCCCCGAGCCGGTTTGTCCACATTGCGTCTCGCCTGTTGATGCCCGTTCAACCATTCACACCTCTGAACAAAACGCCCCTCGAACCCGTCGAACGCGCCCGCTGACAGCCGCGCAACCGCCATAGGTAGGAAACTTAACCATCGGATGTTGAACCAATTAGCATCCACAACTACTCGCATTGTTGCGAGTCATTCCAAGATCTTCCCCAGATACATCGGAGGTGTTACCGTCCAAGCCCAGCCAGCGGAAAGGCGTACCGCTGAGCGGGAATCTGTCCAACGGAGGGCAACGTGGGACCGGAGCGCGGGCTTGAACAAAGCGGAACTCTCGAACGCGGGCTCGCCGTGCTGGAGCACGTCGGGCGGCACCAGGAGATTTCCACCAATGCGATCGCGCGGCAACTGGGGCTTTCCCGCAGCGCCGCCTACCGCATCGTCGGCACCCTGAAGAACCTCGAGTACCTCGAAGCCGACCAGGTCACCGGGCGGGTGCGGCTCGGCACCCGGCTCGTCGAACTCGGCGCGCGGGCGATGGCCGCGACCGATCTGCACCGGTGTGCGCCGCGGTACCTCGCGTCGCTCGCCGAACGGTCCGGCGAAACCACCTACCTCGCCGTCCCCGACAACGACACCATGGTCTACGTCGCCACCGAACGCAGTGCCAGCGCCGTCACCCTCGCGTGCCGGCTCGGGACGCGGCGGCCGCAGCACGCGACGTCGCTCGGGAAGGCCTGGCTCGCCGCGCTGCCCGAAGCCGACCGGCTCGACCGCATCCGGCGGATGAAGCTCGATTCCCTCACCCTCAAGACCATCATCGACCCGCACCGGCTGCTCGACGAGCTCGCGAAGACCAGCCGCCGCGGCTGGGCGATCGACGAGGTCGAGAACGAGCCGGACGTCGGCTGCGTCGCCGCCGCCGTGCGGGACCACTCGGGCCGGCCGATCGCCGCCATCAGCATCGCCGGGCCCGCTCCGCGCGTGCTGCGCCGCCTCGACGAACTCGGCGCCTCCGTGGCCGGGACCGCCGCCGCCCTGTCCCTGCGGCTCGGGTACGTCCGGAGCCGGCCGGCCTGAGCACCCACCCCGGCGAAGGAGCCGACGTGACCTGGATCCAGGACTACCAGCCGGCGGGCGGGCTGTGGGTTTCCGCGCTGCTCGCCGCGCTCCCGATCATCGTGCTGCTCGTTGCGCTCGGGGTGATCCGCTTCTCCGCGCACCTCTCCGCGGCGCTGGCGCTGGTCACCGCGCTCGGCGTCGCCCTGCTGCTCTACCGGATGCCCGCCGCGCTGGCGTTCGACTCCGCGGCGATGGGCGTGGTGTTCGGCGTGTGGTCGGTGGCCTGGATCGCCTTCCACGCCGTGTACTTCCACAACGTCACCGTCGCCACCGGCCGGTTCGACGCGATCAAGCGGGTGCTCGCCGGGTTCAGCGAGGACCGGCGGCTGCAGGCGCTGCTCATCGCGTTCAGCTTCGGCGCGCTGCTCGAAGGCGTCGCGGGCGGCGGGTCGCCGATCGCGATCACCGCGGCGATGATGGCCGCGCTCGGGTTCCCGCCGGTCAAGGCCGTCGTGCTGGCGCTGCTGGCGAACACCGCCCCGGTCGCGTTCGGCGGGCTGGGCAACCCGCTGATCGTGCTCGGCCGGCTGACCGCGCCGATCATGCACCTCAAACAGGACCAGGCGACCGAGCTGTTCTCGGCGGCGGTCGGCCGTCAGGTGCCGGTACTGGCGTTGATCATCCCCGCGTTCCTGGTCGTCGTCCTGGCCGGCTGGAAACGCATGCTCGAAGTGTGGCCGGCGGTGCTGACCGCCGGGCTCGCCTTCGCGGCCATGCAGTTCGTCGCGTCCAACTACATCAGCGCCAGCCTCGTCGACGTCCTCGCCGCGCTCACCGCGATGGCCGCGCTGTGGATCCTGACCCGGTTCTGGCAACCCGCGACGGTCTGGCGCTTCGACGGCGAGGAAGCCCCCGCGGCCGCCAAGAGCCTCGGCGCCGCCCAGGCCGAGCGCGGCGCGCTGTACGCGTGGATGCCCTACATCATCCTGATCCTGGCCATCTTCCTGTCGCGGATCGGCACGATCTTCAAGAATCTCCCGGTCTGGCTCGACCTGACCAAGCTCCTGCACAAGGCCGACTGGATCTTCGCCTGGCCGGGGCTGCACAACCACGTCGTCCAGCACCCGCCGATCACCGCGAAGAACGCGCCGTACGCGGCGACCCTGACCGTCGACTTCCTGTTCTCGCCGGGCACGGTCGCCCTGCTCGCGGCGGTGATCGCCGGGTTCGCGATGGGCGGCCGGCCGAAACTGCTGCTGACGACGTACCGGAAGACGCTGCACCAGATGCGCTGGGCGCTGGCGACGATCTTCATGATCCTGGCGATCGCGTTCGTGATGAACTACTCGGGCGCGACGCAGACGCTGGGCCTGGCCCTGGCGACGACCGGCGCGGTCTTCCCGTTGTTCTCGGCGTACATCGGCTGGCTGGGCGTGTTCCTCACCGGCTCGGACGCGTCGACGAACAGCCTGTTCGGCCCGATGCAGGTGATTTCGGCGCAGCAGCTGAACCTCAACCCGATCCTGGCCGGCGCGACGAACACCTCGGGCGGCGTGATGGGCAAGATGATCTCGCCGCAGAACCTGTCGATCGGCGCGACGGCGATCGGCCAGAGCGGCAAGGAGGGCTCGCTGCTGCGGCAGACGTTCCTCTGGTCGCTGCTGCTGACCGCGGTGGTCGGGGTGATTTCCCTGCTCCAGGCGACGATCCTGACGGCGATGATCCCGTCGCCCTAGGCTGGGCGGATGAGTGAGTCACTGGCGTCCTTCGGCTACGAGCTCGGGCTCTTGAAGCGCGTGCGGCGCTCGGGCTGGTGGCACGCGGGCGTCCGCGACCCGGAATCGGTCGGCGAGCACAGCCTGCGCGCGGCCCAGCTCGCGGCGCTGATCGCGGCGGAGGAAGGCGCGTCCCCGGAGCGAGCGGCGTTCCTGGCGCTGTGGCACGACACGCAGGAGACCCGCACGGGCGACCTGCCGCTGACGGCGAACGACTACCTGCGCAAGCCGCAGCCGCGGCAGATCACCGCCGACCAGACGGCCGCGCTGCCCGAGCGTTCGCGGGAGCTTGTCCGCGCGGCGGTCGACGAGTACGAGACGCGGGAATCGCCGGAAGCGTGGTGCGCCAAGGACGCGGACAAGCTGGAGATGCTGCTGCAGGCCCTGGAGTACCGGGACATCGGCGTGCGGCCGGTCGACGAATGGATCGAGTCGGCCCGGCAGGGCCTCAAGACGGAGACCGCCCGGAAGGTCGCGGCGGCGGCAATGACCCTGTCGCCGCTTTCGTGGCGGGGCGCTAGCGGCTGACGGTCTTCGCGCGGTTCAACAGCAGCTCCCGCTCCCGGGAGTTCTCGGTCATCTCCGCCGCCCGCCGGTACTCCTGCTCGGCTTCCTCGAACCGGCCGAGCTTCTCCAGCAGGTCGCCGCGGACGCTCGGCAGCAGGTGGTAATCCTTCAACGCCGCTTCCCCGGCGACGGCGTCGACGACCGCCAGACCCGCCTCGGGTCCGTACGCCATCGCCACCGCGACGCCGCGGTTCAGCTCGATCACCGGGGACGGCTGGAGCTTGCCGAGGCCTTCGTAGAGCGCCGCGATGCGGGCCCAGTCCGTCTCCTCGGCCGTCCGCGCCCGCGCGTGGCAGGCCGCGATCGCCGCCTGGGCGGAGTACGGGCCGTACGCGCCCTCGGCGATCTGCTCGGACAACGTCAGCGCCGCGAGGCCGTGCTGGATCAGGAAGCGGTCCCAGCGGGAGCGGTCCTGGTCCAGCAGGAGCACCGGTTCGCCGTTCGGGCCGGTCCGGGCCTTCGCGCGGGACGCCTGCAGCTCCATCAGCGCGACCAGGCCGTGGACCTCCGACTCGCCCGGCATCAGCCCGGCGAGCACGCGGCCGAGCCGCATCGCCTCTTCGCAGAGCGCCGGCCGCATCCAGTCGTCGCCCCGGGTGGCCGAGTAGCCCTCGTTGAACACGAGGTACAGGACTTCGAGCACGGACGAAAGCCGCGCGACGCGCTCGTCTCCTTCCGGCACCTCGAACGGCACCTTCGCCGCGGTGAGGGCCTTCTTGGCCCGGACGATCCGCTGGGCGATCGTCGATTCGCGGACCAGGAACGCGCGCGCGATCTCGTCGGTGGTGAGGCCGCCGACCATGCGCAGCGTCAACGCGACCCGCGCCTGCGTGTTCAGCACCGGGTGGCAGGCGACGAACAGCAGGCGCAGGACGTCGTCCTCGATGTGGTCGTCGAGCGCGGCGTCGAAGTCGGGCAGGACGCCGTCGCCGAGCCGCTGGTCGCGGCCGACTTCCTCGAGCTTCTCGGCGTACCGCTCGTTGCGGCGGAACTGGTCGACCGCGCGGCGCTTGGCGATGGTCATCAGCCACGCGCCGGGGTTGCGGGGGACGCCCGAGTCCGGCCACTGCTCCAGCGCCGCGACCAGCGCGTCCTGCGCCAGTTCTTCGGCGAGACCGACGTCACCGCGGGCCATCCGGGCCAAGCCCGCGATGAGCCGCGGCGACTCGATCCGCCAGACCGTTTCGACCGTTCTCCGGGCGTCCGCAACCGTCACCCGGCCATCAGACAGGGTGATCTTCCGCGGTGCAACCCACTACTCGCTGATCGGGCGGATCTCACTACTCGCTGATCGGGCGGATCTCCAGCACTCCTTCGCCAGGGCCGAGGTTCGGGACCTGCTTCATGAGCTCGACGATCTCGGCGAGGGACTCGCCCTTGAGCACCCAGAACCCCGCGATCAGCTCCTTCGTCTCGGCGAACGGGCCGTCGATGACCTTGGGCTCGGCGTCACCTTCGAACAGGACGCGCGAGCCGTCCGCGCTGGACGTGAGCCCTTCGGCGAGTTCGATCCGGCCCTCGGCGGCCAGCCGCTCGTTGAACTTCGTCATCTCGGTCAGCTCTTCGGCGCTGGGCTCGAACCCGGCCGCCTCCGATTCGGGGCTGGCCTTCACGATCACCAGGAACCGCACGGCGTCACGCCTGCCCGGCGGCCTGCGCCCGCAGCCGGCTTTCCATTTCGACGACTTCCGGCGTCATGTTCTCGAAGTCGGCTGCCTCGGCGACGCGGCGGATCTCGACCGCACCGGCGTGGCCGTCGGGGTTGGGCATCCGCTTGACCCACTCGATGCACTCTTCGCGGTCGCGGCACTGCAGGATCCAGAAGCCGCCGACGAGCTCCTTGGTCTCGGCGAACGGACCGTCGACGACCTTGGGCTCTTCGGTACCGGAGAAGACGACCCGCGCGCCCTGCGAACTCGGCGTGAGTCCTTCACCGGCGAGCAGCACTCCGGCCTTGACCAGCTCTTCGTTGAACTTCCCCATCTGCTCCAGCAGCTCGGCACTGGGGCCCTGGCCCGCCTCGGAGTCCTCGTTCGACTTGACGATCACCATGAACCGCATCGCGGTCTCCCTTCGTTCGCTTTGCCTACGCGTCGAACGGCCGGGCGCCGGATCGACAGCTTCCGAGAAAAAGTTTTGGCGCGGGAAAAGTAGCAGCTCAGGGCCGGGTCGGGGGGACAATCCGGACAGGGGCCGCCGGCCGTGCCGGTACGCTGCCGCCCTGCGGCAGAGCGGGGAGGGTGACGTGGCGGAGCGCGCACGGCACGGGAAGCGCCGGTACATCGTCCGCCTGCCGGGGGACCAGGGCGCAAGCTGAGCTTCCCGGTGTGGGACACCTCCCGGCGGCGGGTCCGGAGGCGCTACCCCCGCGCCCTCGAAATCCGGCGGGCCCCCGAAGACCGGCCGCGGCTGCGGCCCCGGTTGGCGCGGGCCGGCCGGCTGGTGCGGCAGGGGGCGGCGGCCGCGTGGCGCTGGACCCGCAACCGCGACGCCAAGCCCTGGTGAGGGGCGGGCCCCGGCTAATCTGCCCGTCGTGGCCGTACTCCCCGACGATCTCTCCTCCGCGCTCGACGACGAACTGGCCCGGCACCCGGTGGCCCGGCTGACCCAGGCCGTCGACCGGCTCAGCGCGCGCTACCGCCAAGGTGACGCGGCCACTTCGCCGATCCTCGGCTCCGAAGCCGACGTCGCCGCGTACGCGGGCTATCGCATGCCCGCCACCTACGCCGCCGTGCACGCTGTGCTCGCCGAAGCCGCGTTGCGCGCTCCCGGCTTCGAGCCGCGTACGCAGGTCGACGTCGGTGGGGGTACCGGGGCCGCCGTGTGGGCTGCCGCGGCCGTGTGGCCTTCACTCACCCGGTGCACCGTGCTCGAGCAGGTGGCCGGGGCCATCGGGCTCGGCAAGCGGCTCGCCTCGGGCGCCGGGCGGGCCGCCGTCCGGGATGCCGAGTGGCGGCGCGGGTTCGTCGATCCCGCCGCGCCGGCTCCGGAAGCCGACCTCGTCACGCTGTCCTATGTGCTCGGTGAGCTGCCGGAGGCCACCCGGGCCGACGTCGTGCGCTGGCTGGCCGCCAAGGCCGATACGGTCGCGCTGATCGAGCCCGGCACGCCAGCGGGTTACGAGCGGATCCGCGCCGCCCGCGCGCAGCTGATCGAACTCGGCCGGCACGTCGTCGCGCCGTGCCCGCACGATGCCGCCTGCCCGATCGTGCCCGGCAAGGACTGGTGCCACTTCGCCGCGCGGCTCCCCCGGTCGGGACTGCACCGGAAGCTCAAGGCGGGGACGCTCGGGTTCGAGGACGAGAAGTTCGCCTACGTCGTCGCGTCGCGGAGCCCGGCCGTGCCCGAGCGGCCCGACGCGCGGATCATCCGGCACCCGAAGAAGCACAAGGGCTGGGTGGCGCTCGACCTGTGCACGCCGGACGGCCTGAAGCCCGGCGTCGCCGTCTCGAAGAAGCAAGGCCCGCGGTACCGCGCGGCTCGGGACGCCGAGTGGGGCGACGGCTGGTCTTCCACCTGATCCCCTGGCAGGGTGACGGCCATGGGGAAAGTCATCGCGGAGATCAGCATGTCGGCGGACGGCATCGTGGCCGGGCCGGACACCAGCACCGAGCACCGCCTCGGCAAGGACGGCGACCTGCTGCACGGGTGGTTGTTCGAGGGCACGGACGCCGACGCCGAGGTCGGGCGCCGGTTGTTCGACGGCGCCGGCGCGTTCGTCGTGGGCCGCTCGATGTTCGACGTCGGCGTCGATCCCTGGGGTGACGACGGCACGTTCAAGAAGCCGGTCTTCGTCGTGACGAACCGGCCGCACGAGCCGGTCGTCAAGGGCCCGACGACGTTCACGTTCGTCACCGACGGCCTCGAAAGCACGCTGCGGCAAGCGAAAGCGGCTGCCGGCGACGACAACGTCATGCTGATGGGCGGCGGCACGACCCTGCGGCAGTTCCTGCTGGCCGGGCTGGTCGACGAGTTGCGGCTGCACGTCGTCCCGTTGCTGTTCGGCGCCGGCGTCCGGCTGTTCGACGCCGAGACCGGCCGGCACGTGCGGCTGGAACGCACCGCCGTGCACGAGACGCCGAACGCGACGCACCTGACCTTCCGCGTGCGGAACTAGCCCGCCGCCCGTCAGCCGGCGCGGTAGCGGAGGCCGTCGACGAGGACGGCGACCATGCGCCTGCCGTGCCCCGGCTCGCGGCCGGGTGCGGGCCCGCACAGCAACGCGATCGCGTACAGGAGGTCCTCGGCGCCGAGGTCGCCGCGGATCGCGCCGTCGGCGGCCGCCGCGTCGAGCAGGGCCGTGAGCGTGGGCCCCAGCCGCTCCATGAAGTAGCCGGGCAGCCCTTCGAACGCCGGATCGCCCGAGTGCAGGGCCGAGGCGAGCCCGCGTTTGGTCCCGAGGAGCTCGACGAACCGGTCGATCCAGAGCGAAAGCGCCCGCTCCGGCGGGTGGGCGGCGCTCAGCGCCGGGCCGGCGTCGGCGACGGCGTCGATCCCGGTCCGCACGACGGCCTTGACCAGGTCCGAGCGCTGCGGGAAGTGCCGGTACAGCGTGCCGACGCCGACTCCGGCGAGGTCGGTGATCTCCTTGGCCGGGGCATCCACGCCGGAGGTGTCGAAAACCGTCCGCGCCGCCTCGATCAAGGCCTCGACGTTGCGCTGGGCGTCGGCGCGCCGCCGTCGGGTCTCCTGGGCCACTTCGCCCCTCTCGGTTGCATAACCGGAAACCTTTTCCGTATAGTTCCGGAATAGGTTTCCACTTACGGCCAGCGTACGGCACCCGCGCCGGCCGGCACCTCGGCGGGAGAGAACCCATGCACTACCGCACCCTCGGCCGGACCGGGATCAAGGTCAGCCCGTACGCGCTCGGCGCGATGATGTTCGCGACGTCCTTCGGCAACCCCGACCCGGACGACTCCGCCCGCATGATCCACAAGGCACTGGACGCGGGCATCAACTTCATCGACACCGCCGACGCCTACGGCGACTCCGAAGAGGTCGTCGGCAAAGCGTTGCGGGGCCGCCGCGACGACGTCGTGCTCGCCACCAAGTTCGGCCGCCAGGTCGGCGACGACCCGCACCACCAAGGCGCGTCCCGGCGCTGGATCGCCACCGCCGTCGAGAACTCGCTGCGGCGCCTGCAGGTCGACCACATCGACCTCTACCAGCTGCACCGCACCGATCCCGCGACGGACGTCGAGGAAACGCTTTCCGCGCTGACCGACCTGCTTCGTGCCGGCAAGATCCGCGCGATCGGCACGTCCCAGAGCCTCGCCTCCGACATCGTCGAGGCCCAGTGGATCGCCGAACACCGCGGCCTGGCGCGGTTCCGCGCCGAGCAGGCGGCCTACTCCCTCCTCAACCGCGGTGTCGAGCGCGAGGTGCTGCCGCTGGCCCAGCGCTTCGGCATGGGCACGCTGATCTGGGGCCCGCTCGGCCAGGGCCTGCTCACCGGACGCGTCCGCAAGGGCGAGCGCAACGACCTGCGCCGGGCCCACCTGCTCAAGCACCTCAGCGACGAACGCCGGCTCGACGTCGTCGAGCAGCTCGTCCCGCTGGCCGCCGAAGCCGGCCTGCCGATGACCCACCTCGCGATGGCCTTCGTCATCGCCCACCCCGGCGTCACCAGCGCGCTGCTCGGTCCGCGGACCATGCCCCAGCTCGACGACCTGCTGGCCGGCGTCGAGGTCCGGCTCACCGACGACGTCCTCGACCGCATCGACGAAATCGTGCCGCCGGGCACCAACATCGGCGCGCTCGACCAGAACTACCAGCCGCCGGCCGTGCACAACCCGGGCCTGCGCCGCCGCCCGCTCGCGGAGCGCGCCGCAGCCTGAACGAATGTTGCGCAACCGGGTCAGTGGCCGAGCAAGGCCCGGCTCCGTCCACCAGCCCGGACTTACGCCTTGCTCGTCAGGGCATCCGGACCGTCCGCAGGAAGGCGGGCAGCAGCCACGGCCGCGGGCCGCCGATTCGCACGCCGCCGAGCAAAGCCGCGCGGAGGCGGGAAATCCGGCCGAACATCATCGGGACCAGCACCGCCGGGTCGAACCGCAGGCGGACGTCCGCGGTGCCGTCCGGTTCCTCGTAGCGCAGCTTTCCGTGCTGGAGCGCCAGCACCGCCGGTCTCGTGTACGCCGACCGGAACTCCACCGCGATGCGACGCGGCGACGGCTTCGCGTCGTCGAGGAGGTGGCCCATGTCGTTGCGGACCATGCCGAACAGGAACAGCTCCAGGAACAGCGCCTCGAGCCGCGCGGGGACGCGCCACGGCCGCCCGAGGGCGTGGGCGATGTCGAGGCCGTGGATCAGCATTTCGTTGACCAGGTGCGCGAGGACACCCGCCACCGGCACGCGGGAGCCACCCAGCCACCACACCGGCTTCTCCGGGTCGAGGTCCGCGCTGACCAGCAGCACCTCGGCGATGTCGGCGCGCAGCCGCGCGGCCAGCCGGACCGGGTCGCGCTCCGGGTAGAGCTCCAGCGCGAGCGCGTTCATCCGGGAGATCGTGTCGACGCTCGCCGCGTCGATCGGCTCTTCGAGACCCGGCAGCGGCAGCGGGCCGCCGTCGCCGCGGACCATCGCCGTGTACATCAGCGCGATCATCCCCACGTGCGACGCCGCTTCGGCGATCGACCACTCGCCGAGCGCTCGCTCGTGCGGGTCACCGACCCCGGTCAGCAGGTCCGCGAACCGGCCGCCGACCTCGGGCAAGGCCGCGCGCACCTGGTGCCACTGTTCGACCGTCACGGTTTCCGACGTTAACCCGCGGGCACACCGGCCCGAGTCTCCGAAGGTGCGGTTATCTTCGGGGCATGACCCGGCTCCTGCCCCGGTCGACCCGGTGGCGGGTCGCCCTCTTCGCCGCCCTCGCGTCGGCAGTCGTGCTCGGCCTCGGGTCGTACTGGTTCGTGCACACCCTGCAAAGCGGCCTCGAAAACAACGCCCGTGCCCGCGCGAGCGACAAGGTCGACACGCTGCTTGCGCTTCTGAACTCAGGGGTTACCCCGGCCGACGTGCCGACCCGGTACCCCAAGGGCGGCGGGTACATGATCAGCCTGCAGGCGGCCGACTGCTCGCTCGGCAGCACGAAGAAGTTCTCCGACGACCAATCGGTCCGGATCTACGGGCCGGACTGCGTCATCGTCCAGCCGTTCGGCCTCGACGACCAGCTGTACAGCACTGCGCGGACGAAGAACCGCCGCTACGCGGTCTTGTCCGCGGAGAAGCTCGACCCCGTCGGCCTCGAGACCGTGGCCAATGCGCAGCAGCTCCTCTGGGGCGCGGTGCCCGCGGCTTCGCTGCTCATCGGCGCCGTCGCCTGGTTCGCCGTCCGCCGGTCGCTGCGCGCGGTCGGCGCCATCCGCGCGGAGGTCGACGGCGTCCGCGCGCGGGACCTCGGCCGCCGGGTGCCGGTGCCCGACTCCGGCGACGAGATCACCGAACTCGCCGTCACGATGAACGAGATGCTGGCGCGGCTCGACCGGTCCGTGCAGCGGCAAAGCCAGTTCACCGCGGACGCGTCGCACGAGCTGCGCACGCCGCTGGCGTCGATGCGCACCCAGCTCGAGGTCCAGCTCGCCCACCCCGACCGGCTCGACTGGCGCCGCAGCTGCGAAAACGCCGTGCTGGACGTCTCGCGGATGGAGACGCTCACCGGCGACCTGCTGCTGCTCAGCAAATTGGACGCCGGCCAGCCGGCCGGGGTCACCCGGATCGCGCTGGCGGAGCTCGTCACCGGGCACGTCGCCGCGCGGCTCCCGCGTGACGGCGTCGAGGTGCGCACCGAAATCCACGCCGGCCCGGTGGTCCAGGGGCACCGGGGACGCCTGGAACGCGTGCTGCGCAACCTCGCCGACAACGCCGAGCGGCACGCGGCGAGCCGCGTGACGATCACGCTCACCGAGGCCGGCGGCCACGCGGTGCTGGCCGTCCGGGACGACGGCCCCGGCATCCCGGCCGAAGACCGCGAGCGCGTCTTCGACCGGTTCGTCCGCCTCGACGACGACCGTGCGCGCGAAGCCGACGGCGGCTCGGGGCTGGGGCTGGCGATCGCCGCGGAGATCGCGCGGACGCACGGCGGCACGCTGCGCGTCGCCGAGAGCACGTCCGGTGCCTGCCTGGAGCTGCGCCTGCCGCTGGCCTGAAGTCTTCTTCAGGCAGCTTCAGCGTCGGTTCAGCGTGGCCGCACGAGCATCCCGCCATGCTGATCGACTTCGCGCCGGCTCCGGCGCGCACCCGCGAACGCCGCGCGGTCCCCTACGTCGTCGCCGCGGTCGCTTTCGCCGGGTACGCCGCCTGGTCGCTGCAGCGGCTGCGGACGTTCGACGCGAGCGGCTTCGACCTGGGGATCTTCGAACAGGCGGTGCGGTCCTACGCGCACGGGCACTGGCCGGTCTCGGACCTGCTCGGCGCGGGTTACCCGACGCTGGGCGACCACTTCCACCCGATCCTGGCGCTGCTGGCGCCGTTCTACCTGCTGTGGCCGTCGCCGGGCTGCCTGCTGGTCGCGCAGGCGTTGCTGTTCGCGCTGTCCGCGGTGCCGGTGACGCGGTGCGCGAGCCGGCTGCTCGGCGTCCGCCGGGGTGCGCTCGCGGGCGTCGGGTACGTGCTGTCGTGGGGGCTGCTGTCGGCGGTGAACTTCGACTTCCACGAGGTCTGCTTCGCCGTCCCGATGCTGGCTTTCACCGCCGAGCACCTGTTGCACGAGCGGTGGCGGGCCGCGGTCTGGTGCGCGCTGCCGCTGGTGCTGGTCAAGGAGGACCTGCCGCTGACGCTCGCGGCCGTCGGCGTGGTGCTGGTGCTCAACCGGCAGCGGCGGCTCGGCTGGACGGTGCTCGTCTTCGGCGTCGTCACGTCGGCGCTGCTGTTCCTGGTCGTGCTGCCGGCGTTGAACCCGGGAGGCGCATACGCGCACGGCAGCGGCCTCGACCCGTTCGGCGGCGCGATCGTCAAGGTTTCGATGCTGCTGGCCCTGCTGGCGCCGACGGCCTTCGCGGCCCTGCGATCGCCGTTGCTCGTCCTGACGGTGCCGACGCTGCTGTGGCGGCTGGTCTCGGCGAACGACCGCTACTGGGGCACGGGCTACCACTACAGCGCGGTGCTGATGCCGATCGTGTTCATCGCCGGCGTGCACGGCGCCCGCCGGTTCGGCGGGTTCAAGCGGTACCTGCCGGTGTGCGCGGTGGTCGCCGGGCTGGCGTCGTCCGGCCTGCAAGCGGCCCATCTGACCGACGGCGTCTGGACGCCGGCGCAGCGGACCGGGATCGACGCGGTCCTGGCGCGGATCCCGGACGGCGCGACGGTGCTGGCGTCCAACCGGCTGGCACCGCGGCTGACGTCCCGCTGCACGGTGCTGTTCTTCGACGGCGTGACCGGCGCGCGGCCGGAGTGGGTGGCCGTCGCGCAGCCGGAACAGTCCTGGCCGACCACGCTGGCGTCGAAGGCCGCGGCGCTGACGGAACTGGAGGACACGGGGTACCGGCGCGTCGACGGAACGGACTCCGTCGTGCTGCTCCACCGTGAGTAGGGAACTCGCAGCGGTAACCGGCCAGTCGGGGGGCGTGCCGGCCGGTTACCGCCGCACCGAGGAAGAGGGAACCCTGCTTGAGGAATGACGCTTGGGTCCGCGCTTCACTCGATCGAGTGAAGCGTCGGGCCGGACTCAAGCGCCCCAATGTGGCCTTCGGTGCGTTGAACGCACCGAAGGGCCCCTTGGGTGCGTTCAACGCAACCAAGGCCACATTGGGGCGCTGGGGGCTGGTCAGCTGCGGCCGAAGCAGACGAACGGCATCAACGGCTCCGCCCGGGCCGCGTCCGCCAACGCCCGCGCCGGGGGCGTGCCCACCGCGAGTGCCTGGTGAAACGCCAGCATCACCCCGCCCGCCGTGCGGTCGTCGACGCGGGCCACGCTCGAGACCACCGTGCGGCTGCCGCCGTAGAGCAGCGCCGCCGTGAAGCCCAAGACCTCGTCGCCCGCGCGGACCACCGCCTGGCCGACGTCGCACGACGAGAGCACCACCTGCTCCGGTGCCGTCGCCAGCTGCTGGACGTCGTAGGCCATCAACGGCCCGTCGGCCAGGTTGAGCCGGGAAAACAGCACGTTCTCCTGCTCGTGGTGGCCGTGCGCGGCGAAGTGGGCCAGGCGGCAGCCGTCGAACGCCTTGAGCGTGGCCGCGACCGTCGCGTCCGGGCCGATCAGGACCTCGGCGTCCGGGTAGAGCGGCGCCAGCCGGGTCACCTCCGCCTCCGCGTGGGTCAGGTCGGAACCCGCGACGAGCAGCGGCGCTCCGGTCGCCCGGCCGGAGCGGGGGCCCGCGTCGAACCAGGCCGACGACGACGGCGTGACCGTCACCGGGCGGCCGTGCAGCGTCGGCAGCAGTCCCCACGGGATCGCCGAAAGCGCGCCGGTCGGCACGACGACGACGTCGAGGTCGCCGAGCCGGGACGCCAGCGGGGCCAGCAGGACCGCGTCCAGCGCGGTGACCTGCGTCCGCACCGACCGGCGGATGACCCGGTCCAGCTGCGGCGGCAGCTGGCGCCCGCACAACGCGTCGAGGTCGCTGTGCAGCCGCGCGACCGGCTCCGCCACGGCCGAAGCCGGGCCGAGCTCGACCAGCGCCACCCGGTGGTTCGCGAGCACCTGCGCGCACAACGCGCCGCGGTCGGCGAGGAAGCAGACCATCGCGCTGCCGGTCGCCGCGAGCTCGTCGCCGATCTCGCGCAGCTTCGCCTCGGCGTGGTCGGCGGCCACGCCCTCGGCCTGCCAGCCCTTGGCGCGGATCTCCCGTTCCAGCGCGGCACACCGCTTCACGGCCTGGGTGTCCGGCTTCCCGGCCAGCTCGCCCGCGCGGATCTGCATCGAGAGGAACCGCAGCTCGGCGACGGCGTCGACGATCTCGGGATGGGACGGCGGGCGCACCGGCCGGAACCGGAACGCCTGGGCGCGCGAGCGGTCGAGCCAGCGGAACACCACGCCCGGCGAGCGCTGGGCGAGCGCCGCGGCGAGCCCCGCATCGGCGAGTTCCTTGCCCAGCGACGTCGTCCCGGTCTGCAGGTCGACGCTGCCGAACCGGCTGCGGTGCCGCTGCAGCTGCGTCAACCCCGCCCGCGCGTTCGCGAACGTGATGCGCCGGTGGCCGGTCGCGGCCCCGAGTTCGGCGAGCGCCAGCCGCCGCACCAGGCGGTTCTCCAGCGGCGCGGTCCGGCGGTCGCGCGGGGCGATCCCGGCGCGGGCGCCGTCGAGATCGCCCAGTGCGATCCGGGCCCGGGCGGCCAGCAAGGCCGCGATCTCGGCGTCGTTGCGCAGGCCCAGCGCGGTGAGCCGGTCGGCCAGCGCGGTCGCCTCCGCACCGATGCGGGAGATCCGCCGCCCGGCCGCGAAGTCCGCGCGCAGCACCGTCAGCTGCGCCACCGCCGCCCAGGTTTCGTTGCCACGACGGCGAAACCGGCGTTCGGCCCGCCCGGCCCAGGCCCGCGCGGCCGCCGGATCGCCGCTCGCCAGCGCGGCCAGCGCCCTGGTCAGCTCCGCCTCGGCGTGTTCCTGGTTCATCCGCAGCCGCGGGAACTGCTCGAGCGCCGCGTCGAGTTCGGCGGCGGCTTCGTGGGGCAGCCCGGCGGCCAGCAGCGCCCGCGCCTTGTCGACGGCCAGCACCGGCAGCATCCCGACGCTCTGTTCGGCGTAGAAGCCGCTCGCCGCGTCGAAGTCGCGCAGGGCGCCCGGGATGTCGCCGGTGAGCACCCGCGCCTGGCCGCGGCCGTGCGCGGCTTTGGCGAAGATCCGGGCCAGGCCGTCTTCTTCGGGATGGCCGGCCCCGATCTGCTCGCATTGGTCGAGGTCGGCGAGCGCGAGCCGGACGCGCCCGGCGTACTGGTGCAGCATCGCGCGGTTGAGCAGCGTCCTGGCGAGCACGACGAACTCGCCGGCCTGCCGCAGCAGCGGGATGGCCTCGTCGAAGCACACCAGGGCTTCGTCCATCCGGCCGATCAGGATGAGCACGAGACCCCGTTGCTGGCGCAGGATCCCGCGCCCGGCGTCCGACACGAGGGTGTCGGCCTCGTCGAGCAGCGCGAGCCCGCGGGCGCTGTGGCCCAGCGCCGTTTCGACGGCCGCGTAGGTGCCCAGCACGCGTGTCGCGAGGTCGGGCCAGGCGGGCCACCCCGCCGGTGGTTCGGTGGCGGGCAGGCCGAGGAGCCGCGCGGCGGAGCGGATCAGGCGCCCGCCGACCACGGGCTGACCGTCGTTGGTCGCCGCGACCGCCCGCCGGTGCAGGTCGCGAACCCGGTCTTCGACCCTCGGCGACGCGACCACGGGCTGCCCTTTCGGCCGGGGAAGAACGCCCCGGATCGTACCTCCGAGTCAGAGGTATCAGGCAGCTCCCGGAGCCCGGGTCATTACGGTGGCTGGATGTCCTTTCCCGTGCCGACGGTCATCGAAGCGCTGCCGCGCCGGTACCGCGGGATCATCGTGGAGCTGCTCGGCGACCGCGCCCCGGACCTGCTGGCCGCGTTGCGGACGCAGGCGAAACCGACCCTCGCCCAGCAGGAAGGCGTGCTCGAGGTGCTGGTCGACGCCTTTGTCGACCACCTCGGCCCCTTTGACGAACCCACCCCGCGGGGCGCGCTCATCGACGACGCTCTCGGAGCGTTCCTCGAGCAGTGGCCCGCCGAGGACCTCACCGAGCGGTGATCCGGCCCCGCGGCTCGCGCTCAGAGTTCGATCGCCGGGGTGCTCACCGTCCTCGAGCGGCCGGCCGTGCGCACCAGGACCTGGACCATCCCGTGCGGCACGCCGCTGACCGCGAACCGGCCCTCCGCGTCCGACGTCGTCGTCAGCGGGCCCGAGCTCGCGCGGACCTCGATCGGGTGCTCGGCCGGTGGCGTCAACCAGCCGTCCAGGCGGATCGTGCCGCCCGGCTCGGGGCTGACGTTCACCATGATCGTCAGGCTTTCGCTGTCGAACGTGATGAGCCTGCCCTGTTCGGCGGCGCTGCGCGCATCCGCGAGCTGCGCCAGGTCGCGGATGCGCATCACCTCCAGGTCGACGTCCTCCAGCCGGATCGCGAAGCGGATCTGGTCCACCAGCGTGGCGGGCATCGGGTCGGCGTCTTCCCACAGCTCGCGCACGCCGGCCAGCAACCGGAGGTCGAGCTCGTCCAAGGGCTCGTTCGCGCCTGGTGGTTCGACGGTCGTCACAGCCAATCTCCTTCGCCGTTGGCGAGTAGCTGCTCGCGCAGGCGCGCGAGGCAACGTCCCCTGGTCGGGCCGATACTCCCCCTCGGCATACCCAGCCGGGCGCCGACTTCGGCGTAGTCCGGCCGGTGCACGAACGCCACGATCCGCAGCAGGCTGCGGCAGCGTTCGGGCAGGTTGTCGACCGCGCGCCACAACCGCACGCGCTGGTCCTCGCGCAGCACCCCCTCCTCGGGTGCCGGCGATGCTTCGGAAAGCCGCTCCGGAAGCTCCGGCAGCGGCCGCTCGATCTGGCGCTTTTCCCCCGTGCGCCAGGCCTCCCGCTTGGT
Source organism: Amycolatopsis sp. NPDC051716 (assembly GCF_040681595.1). Taxonomy (NCBI): domain Bacteria; kingdom Bacillati; phylum Actinomycetota; class Actinomycetes; order Pseudonocardiales; family Pseudonocardiaceae; genus Amycolatopsis; species Amycolatopsis sp. NPDC051716. The sequence goes on from NZ_JBFAZA010000022.1 coordinate 53,286, forward strand.
GACGGTGATCAGCCAGCCGGTCAGCGCGACCGGCGAGCGGATCTCCGCGAACGAGCCGAGCAGCCGCAGCCACGTCGTCTGCACGACGTCGGCCGCGTGCTCGGCGTCCAGCCCCTGATCACGCGCCACCTGCCAGAGCAACGGCGTGAGCAGGGAAACCAGCTCGTCCAGCGCCGCGCGGTCGCCCTCCCGCGCGGCGTCGAACAGGGTCGCCACGCGAGCGTGGTCGGTCTTGGCCACGTTCACAGGGTGCCCAGCGCGGTCCAGGCGCGCTTGACGACGGTTTCGCGGTCGACCGTGGCCAGGTCCCCGGACTGCAGCAGGGCCTTGCCGAGCTCGGCGGCGGCCAGCGGCGCGGCGAACGACGTCCCGTCCCAGACCGCGAAGCCGGCGCTGTAGTCGTCGGGGTCGAAGGAGTTGCGGCCGAAGCCCGGCACCTCGTGGTCGGCGGTCGCGGTGCCGCGGACGTCGGTCGGGTAGGTGCTGACGACGCCGGCGCCGGTCGCCCAGGCACGCACCCACGGGCCTTCGTTGGAGAACAGCGCCTTGCTCGCGGTGACGTCGGGGTTGAGCGCCCCGACGCTGATCACCTGCGGGCCGCTGCCGCCGCCGAGCGGCTGGTCGGCGAAGGCCGCCGGGTAGAACCGGCGCGTGGTGGCGTCGTTGCCCGCCGCGGCGACGACGAGCACGCCGAGGCCCAGCAGCTCCGCGATGACCGCGCCGAACTGGCCGGTGTAGGCGATGTCCGCCGGGTTTTCCTCGTAGTAGCCCAGCGAGAGCGAGACGATGTCGACCATGTCCTCGGGCCGGTTGTCCGCCTGCGCGGCCCGGACGCGGTCGGCCAGCAGGTGCAGGGCGAGCAGCACGTCGGCTTCGTACGCGACGCCGTCGCTGTGCACCACGCGGATCGCGAGGGTGTCGGCTTCGGGGCAGGCCTGCCGGACGATGCCGGCGATGAACAGGCCGTGCCCGGTGTCGGTGTCGACGTCGCCGATCAGCGGCTGGCCGGTCGTCGGCGCGTCCCAGTAGTCCGAGAGCAGCTGGGTCGGCAACGTCGTGCCGGCAGCGAGCTCGGCCTGCAGGATCGCCGCCTGGATGCCCGGCGCGACGGCGAGCCCCGAGCCGGCGGCCGGCGGGCCGCTGCGGTCGGTCAGGCCGAACCACGGGTGCGGGCCGATGCCGGTGTCCAGCACCGCGATCACCGGCCGCCGTTGCTCGGCCTTCTCGCTGCGGTAGGGCGGCGCCGCGGCCAGCGTCACCGGGATCCGGTTAGCGCCGCGGGTGCGCCCGTAGGAGCTGCCCGCCCCGAACCCGCTCGTCTCCCACGGCGTGCCGCCGAGGCCGCTGGTCTCCCACGGCACCCCGCCGAACACCGGCGTGGTGAACAGCAGGTGCTCGGGCGCGATCGCGGCCGCGATCTTCGGGTCGAGCTCGGGCCGCTCGCCCGACGCGGCGGACCGCAGCAGCTGGAGCGCTTTCCAGCAGTCGACGACGACCGGGTCGGCGTCTTCGCGGACGCGCAGCAGGGCGCGGACGGGCAGTTCGTCGAGCTGCCGATACCGGGCCGCTTCCTTCGTATCGCCCCCGCCGGCCGGCTCGGCGTAGAGGCCGATGCGGGCGAGGACGCCGTTGATCGCGGCCAGCGTCTGCTGGTCGCGGAGGTACCGCTGCGGGATGAGGAACACGCCCGGCCGGTACACGGTGGTGCGCGGGGCCGGCTGCCCGGCCGCGACGACCGCCGTCGCCGGATCGAGCACGCGGGCGCCGTGCCGGTCCAGCAACTGCCTTGGCGGGGCCGGGAGCTCGTTGAGCGTGCTCGCGTCCTCCGTCGCTGCTTCCGTGGTCTCGTCTCGCAAGAACCTGACGACCATCGGGTCCACCCTCCTGCTGCCTCTGCCCCCGCCACTGATCACCAACGGCACCCGGGAAAGACCCGTGGGCCGCCACTGGGATACGACACCGACGTCACGAATGCATAACGGCCACGGCAAACGGGTGACGACGTATCTGGCGCCCCCGGCTCACCCACTTGGCCCTCCGGAAGTCACGGAAGCATGCGGGGAGATCACCATGGTTGTGCTCCGGCCGAGCACGCACGAAGCCGCCTTCACACCGGAACCGGCGACCGGTGGCGGCTGCTTCACGGTGCCGCTCGACCTGCCGCCCGGTCCCGGCGGCAGCGCACCCGCGCTCGCGCTTCGGTACGCGACCGGCGCACCGGACGGCCCGTTCGGCGGCGGGTTCACCCTGCCCCTGCCGCACGTCGGGCCGGCGGACGAGCACACGCCGCCCGGGGCGGCGGGCCGGCTCGTCCGCCGTGGCGACGGCTTCCTGCTCACCACCGAGGCGGGCCTGCGGCACTTCCTCGGGCCCGGCGACGGCGCCACCTGGTACCTCGACCGCACCGAGGACGCGTTCGGCACCACCGCGACGTTCGGCTGGGCGCACCACAGCGGCCAGGCCTACCTCACGCGCGTCTCCTACGGCCCGTACGAAGTGGAGTTCAGCTACGAGCCGCGGCCGGACGTGCTGCGCCGGGGCCGCGACGGCGCCCTCGTCACGACGGCCCTGCGGTGCGCGCGGATCGATCTGCGGGTGCCCGCTTCGACCCGGCCGCTCGTGCGGCGGTGGACCCTCGGCTACGACGCCGACGACGTCACCGGCGCGTCCCTGCTGACGTCGGTGGCGCTCACCGGCTTCGACACCCACGGCGCCGAAACCGCCGCGCCGGTCTTGCGGCTGGCCTACGCCTCCGTGGCGGCCCCGGCACCGCGGCGGGTCCGGCTGACCGCGCGAGTGCGGGCCGGCGGCGGGGTGTCCGTGCTGGACGCCGTGCCGTACCACTCCCTCGACGACCTGCCCCGCACCGGACGGCTGTGCGAGATCGACAACGGGATGGGGCTGCGGACCGCGATCGAGTACGCGACCGTCGCGTCGGTGCCGGTGGTCCGGCGGGTTTCGCTGCGCGAATCGGCCACCGGCCACGTGGGCGTGACGGAGTTCGAGTACCACGACAGCCGGCCGCCCGGCTTCGGCCGCGTGGTCCAGGACGACCTCGGCGACGAGTACGCGCCCACCCTGCGGACCGTGCGCTGGTTCGGCGACGAGGGTCTCCTGGACAAGGAGGAGACCTACGGCCTCGACGGCTCACCGGCGGCGGACCGGCCGTACCGCCGCGTCGAGCACCTCCGGCGTCCACAGTGGACACGGTCGGTGACGACGGTGTTCGAGCGCCGGGCGACCCCGGTTTCGGTCACCACGAAGGAGACGGCCTTCGACGCGGCCGGGAAACCGGCCCGGGAGGTGGAGACGACCGAACGGCCCGGCCGCGAGCCGGTCGTACGCGAGACGCGGACGAAGTACGCGGCCGACCCCGAACGCCGGTTCACCGCGCTCCCGGCGCGGGTCCGCGAGGTCGACGGCACCGGGAAAGTGCTGTCCGACAAGATCTTCCGGTACGACGAAGAGCCCGACGGCTTCGCCGGTTCCCACGGCTTCCGCACCGCGCGGGAGGAGCTGGTGCTCACCGACGCGCTCGTCGCCGACGTCTACGGCTCGCGCCCGCCGGACCTGCGGCACCACGGGTACCACCGCCGTCCCGGCGAGGAAGGCTGGTGGGTCACGACGTTCCACGGTCGGCTCGGCACCGTCGCCGGGCTGCGTACCACGACGACCGATCCGCTCGGCCACACCCGGGAGGTCCGGTATTCCGCCGACCACTGCTTCCCCGAGGTGACCACGGACCCGCTGGGGAACGTGACGATCACGCGCCACGACGTCCGCACCGCGCGGGCGTGCCGGGTGACCGATCCGGCGGGGGCGGTGACCACCTGGACGCACGACCCGCTGGGGCGGCCCGAAACGGTGGTGCGGCCGGGCGACTCGGCGGACCTGCCGACCGTCCGGTACCGCTACGACCACAGCGGGCCGGTGCGGGTGACCACCGAGCAGCGCGCGGTGTCCGGCGAGGCGGAGGTGCTGGTGACCGCCGAGCTGCGCGACGGCGCCGGGCGGCTGCTGGAGCGGCGGCACGCGGAACTGCTCGGCGACGTCGTCGACGAGCGCCACGAATACTGCGCGCGGGGCCTGGTGTGCCGCACGAGCCGGGCGTTCCGCGACGGCGATCCGCCGCCCCCGCCCACGGAGTTCCGGTACGACGCGCTGGGCCGCCCGCTGGGCGCGGACGCTCGTGACGACGCCCTCGAGAAGGGCAGCGCGCACGATCTGCTCGGGCGCGAACTGCGGGATGCGGACGGGGTGGTGCACGTCCGGGACGCGGCCAGGAACGTGGTCGAGTCGCGGACCGGCGACGGGCACACGGTGTTCCGGGTGCACGACGCGGCCGGCCGGGTGGTCGCGGTGCTGGTCGACGATCCGCGCGGCACCCCGGTGACCACCTTCACCCACCACGACGGCGGGCTGCCGGCGCCGCTCGGCGCGGGGCCGCACAGCTGCGGGCGCCTGGTGCGCGTCGCCGACGAATGCGGCGTGACCCACTTCGGCTACGACGCGCTCGGCCACGCGGCCGAGAAGCGCTGGCGCCCGGCGCACGTCGCCGTCGAGTACCGGCTGGACGTGGCGCACCGGGCCGACGGGCGGGTCGCGGAGGTGGTCTACCCCGACGCCGGCGACGGGCGGCTGACCGTCCACCACCAGTACGACGAGGTCGGCCGGCTGGTGAGCGTGCCCGGGTTCGTCGACGCCGTCGCCTACGACTTGAGCGGCCGCCGCACCGCGGTGCACTACGCGAACGGCGTCAGCGAGCACTTCGCCGGCGGGCAGCACGTGCTCACCGGCCCGGGTGGGCTGGTGCGCGACATCGGTTCCGGGGCGGCCCCGGAGACGCCGCCGGGCAGCGAAATCCGGGACGCGTTCGGCCGGCTGCGCGGGGTGCACGGCGACGACGGTGTCAACGCGCTCTACAGCTACGACCACACCGGCCGGCGGGTGCGCACCCTGGTCACCGACGGCACGCGCATCCACGAAGTCCTGTCCCCGGATGATCTGTACGCCATCGAAGACGGCGAGCTGGTGGTCGTGGTGGCGGGCGCGGTGCGGCAGTACGCGGACGGCAGGCGGCGGTACCTGCACTTCGACGACGCCGGCGAAATCGCCCTGGTGACCGACGAGCACGGCACGGTCAGTCCAGCACCGCCAGGTCCAGCCGGCTGAGGCGGTCCGGGTCGGCGAGGATGTCGATCTCGACGATCCGGCCGCCCGCGACCGTGAAGCCCAGCACCGAGAACGGCCGGCCCTCGCGCGTCGCGACCACGCCCGCCGCGCCGTTGACCAGCGCCCGGTGCACGACGCCGCCGCCGGCGCCGAGGCGCGAGAACGTCAGCGCCTGGTTCGCCACCGCCGCCGCGCCGCGGACCTCGGTCGAGCCGCCCCGCGCCGCGCCGCGGTCGGCGCGCAGCACGACGTCGGGATCCAGGACCGAGACGAGCGCGTCGAAGTCGCCGCCGCGGGCGGCCGCCAGGAAGGCGTCGACGACTTCGCGCTGGCGGGCGAGATCCGGGTCCGGCGCGACCGGGGCGCCCTGCACCCGCCGCCGCGCGCGGCTGGCCAGCTGCCGGGTCGCCGCCTCGGAACGGCCGACGACCGGGGCGATCTCCTCGAACGGCATCGCGAACATGTCCCGCAGCACGAACGCCAGCCGCTCGGCCGGGGTGAGCGTGTCGAGCACGACCAGCAGCGCGAGACCGACCGAGTCGGCCAGCAGCACCTCGTGCTCGGGGCCGTCGTCCTCGCGGCTGACGATCGGATCGGGCACCAGCGCTTCCCACGGCTCCTCGCGCCGGGCCTTGCGCGACCGCAGCATGTCGAGGCAGACCCGCCCGACGACGGTGGTCAGCCACCCGCCCAGGTTTTCGACGGCCGCCGTGTCGCTCCGGCTCAGCTTCAGCCACGACTCCTGGACGGCGTCCTCGGCCTCGCTCAGCGAACCCAGCATCCGGTAGGCGACGGACCGCAGGTGGCCGCGGTGCGTCTCGAAGCTGCGGGCCAGGAGCTCCTCGTTCACGGGTTCGTCCTTTCGCGGTGCGATCACCACCTTGACGAACGCGGGCGGAAGTTTGTGACAGGTCTCCCGTCGCGTTTGACCTGGAGCGCGCTCCAGCACCTAGCGTCGGTCGAGACAAGATCGCCGAGGAAAAGGAACCCGACATGACCGACGAGCGCTTCGAACGCGGCTTGAAGACCCTGACCGAGATCGACGGCGAGAGCGGGCAGCGGGTGATCGACGCGCTCGCCGACGTCGCCCCCGCGCTGGGCGAGGCCGTCGTCTCCTGGGGGTTCGGGGAGATCTACTCGCGGCCGGGGCTGGCACCGCGCGACCGCCAGCTGGTCACCCTCGGCATGCTCACCGCCCTCGGCGGCTGCGAGCCGCAGCTGGAAGTGCACGTCAACGCATCGCTCAACGTCGGCCTCACGCCGGCGGAGATCGTCGAGGCGCTCCTGCACTCCGCTGTCTACTGTGGATTCCCGAAGGCGCTGAACGCGACCTTCACGGCCAAGAAGGTGTTCGGCGAGCGCGGGCTGCTGCCGGTGACCGCGGAACGGTAGCCGACAGATCAGACCGATCCGACCGGCAAGTCTCGACATCCTCGTCGATCCCGCACGTATCATCGACACAGCCAGCATCGCCGCCATCCATAGCGGCAACCCGCGACGAGCTGGGTGAGGCGATCGCGGCGGCGGCCGCGACGACGACATGGTGGGTGTCGCCGTGTTCCTCGCCGGCCAGGCAGGCGCGTACCTGACGGGCACCGTCGTCCCGCTCGACGGGGGATCGCCACAACGGCGTGATGCGGAGCCCGGGAACATTGGTGTGCTGCCAGGTCCGCGATTGCTCTCACACTTACTAGCCGACAGATCAGACGATTGTGTGCCGATGAGCGGCATCTTCCCTTGACGTACGATATATCAGGAACTAATCATCGGATCTCTCGGACGAGGAGGTCCCTTGAGAATCCGACTGCTTGCCTGCCTCGCCGCCGCCGTCGCGCTGGTGGCGAGCCTGGTCAGTCCCGCGAACGCCGAGCTGTACCACCCGCGTCAGGACTGGCTGCGGGCCTCGACGGCCGGGCTGTTCCTGCACTGGGGCATGTTCACCGCGCCGCGGCACACCGACTGCGCCGCCTGGGAACGCGATGTCACCGACGGTGGCTGGACACCCGGCTACTGGATCGACGAGGCGAAGAAGCTGGGCGCGTCCTACGTCGTCCTCACCACCTTCCACAGCCGGCTGGGCTACGCGCGGCCGTGGCCGTCGAAGATCCCCGGCAGCTGCTCGACGCAGCGTGACTTCCTCGGCGAACTGATCGCCGCCGGCCAGGCCAAGGGTGTGCGGGTCATGCTCTACGTGACCGACGATCCGCAGTGGCACAACGAAACCGGGCACGAATCCCTCGATTCGGCCGCCTACTCGGCATACAAGGGCCACCAGGTCGACCTCACCACCCGGCCCGGCTTCGGCGAGTACTCCTACGACCTGTTCGACGAGGTGATGGACCGGTACTCGGGCCTCGCCGGGTTCTGGATCGACAACGACAACGAGTACTGGGAGCAGCACGGGCTCTACGAGCACATCCGCGAGAAGCGGCCGTCCTGGTTGCTGAGCAACAACAACGAAGACACGCCGATCATGGACACGGTCAGCAACGAGCAGAAGACCGGCATGACGCCGTCCTACGACTACCCGCAGGCGGTCTACACGCCGATGCCGCGGCTCACCGAGGCCGACTACAAGCTGCCGACCAACGGCGACTGGTGGTACAGCGGCGGCGACCAGGCCGTCGACTTCCGGCTCTCCACCGGCCGGTACATCACGAACGCGGGCTCGTCGATCAAGTCTCTGATGGCCGAAACCGCCATGCTGAACGGGAAGTTCCCGCCGCAGCAGGAGGCGTTCAACAACTTCATGGCGTCCTGGACCCAGCCCATCCGGGAGTCCCTCGAAGGCACCCAGGGCGGCGGGTACATGTACGGCGGCCTGCAGCCCGGCTTCTGGAACGACGGCGCCCACGGCGTGATCACCGTCAAGCCCGGCGCGCGGACGCAGTACGTGCACGTCGTCACGCGGCCGTCGACGAACCTGGTCCGGCTGCGGGACAACGGCTACCGCATCACCGGCGTGTCCGATCTGCGCACCGGGAAGCCGATGCGGTTCGCCCAATCCGGCGGTTATCTGTCCATTTTGGACATCCAGAACTGGGACACCTACGACACGGTGTTCAAAGTGGACACCGCCGGGCAGCAGTACTTCTACGACAAGAGCACGATCAAGGCGACCGCGTCGGCTTCCGCGGACGGGCACCCGGCGGCGAACCTCGTCGACGGCAGCTACCTGAACTACTGGGACGCGGGCGGCCAGTTGCCGGTATCGGTGACGCTGGACCTGGGCCGGAAGCGGTCGACGGCCTACCTGGCGGTGCACGAGCGCGAGTCGTCGCCGACCTCCGCGCGGGAGTCCTTCGGCCGCGCCGAGGACTCCGCGCGGATCAAGGACTACCGGATCCACGCCAGTGACGACGGGAAGACCTGGCGCACGGTGCGCACCGGCGCCCTGCCCAGCAACCGCGGCGTCCAGTTCATCGACGTCGGCGAAGTGCACGCGCGGTACCTGAAGCTCGAGGTGCTGAACACCTGGTCCGGGCCGCAGGCCAAGCCGTTCTACCGGCAGCTGGCGCTCGACGAGATCGACGTCGCCTACGGCTACCCCGACCCGCGCGGCGAGGTGCCGCTGGAAGCGGAGTCGTGGCGCAACGGCTTCGAGGGCCAGGCGACGCCGGTGTGGTGCGAGGCGTGCTCGGGCACGAACGCGGTGACCGGCCTCGACCGCGGCGCGGTCGTCTTCCGCGACGTCCAGGCCACCGGTCCGTCCCGGCTGCAGCTCGACACGACGGGACCGGGCACGCTCTCGGTGAGCGTCAACGGCGCGGCCCCGATCGCGGTGACCGCACCAGGCGCGATCCCGGTGCCGCTGACCGCGGGCGCCAACACGATCAAGGTCTCCGGGACGGCGGACCTCGACCGGATCGCGGTGGCGCCGATGCCGCCGGAGTCGTCCACGCCGAAGACGACGTTGACCGTGCAACCCGCCGGTGTGCAATGGGTTTCGCCCGGTCAGCAGTCGCTCCGGATCACCGCGTCGCTGCGGCTCGACGTCGACGACCCGATCGACCAGGTGTCGCTGGCCCCGGTCGTCCCGGCGGGCTGGACGGTGTCGGGCGATCCGGTGACGGCGTCCGCACTCGGGCTCGGCCAGGTGCTGAGCGGCTCGTGGACGGTGACCGCCCCGGCGGCCCAGGACGTGAGCATCCCGGTGACGGCGTCCTTCCGGACGCTCGGGCGCGCGAAGTCGGTGAGCAAACCGGTGCAGGTGAAGCCGCGGCCCGCGGACCGGGTGTTCATGCGGGAGGCGGAGGACTCGGCGAACGACATCGGCGACGCCGGCGTCACGAGCTGCTCGCCGTGCTCGGGCGGGCAGAAGGTGCGCAACATCGGCCCGGGAGCGGCGGTGACCTTCCCCGGCGTGACGGTCCCCGCGGCGGGCCAGTACACCTTGTCCCTGGACTTCACCGTCAACGGCGACCGGTCGTACTTCGTCTCGGTGAACGGTGGCGCGCCGGCCGAGGTGAAGGTCAGCGGCGCCGGGAACAACACCCCGTACACCACTTCGGTCCCGGTGTCGCTGACCGCGGGCGCCAATACGATCCGGATCGGCAACGACCGCGCCGGGGCTCCGGATCTGGACCGGATTTCACTGGGTTAGCTCCCGCAGCACCCGGGCCGCGTCGATGTCGACGGCGCGGCCCGGGTCCCCGCCCGCCGCACTCCACGCGACGGACACCCACAGCTCGGCGTAGTCGCCGCGGTCGATGCGCGGCAGCCGCCAGGTGAGCCGACCCCCGGTGCGCTCGACGGCGTCCCCGCCGACCAGCCGGGACCAGTACGGCGGCACGTGCTGCCCGGCCCGCGAACACCGGCGCAGCAGCTCGGCCCCCGGGCCGCCGACGCTCACCGCGGCGTCGGCGGTCTCAGCGGTGAAGGCGCTTTCCCAGATGCGGTCCTCGTGCGGCGCGCCGGCCAGCTCGGCGTGGACGACGAACTCGCCGACGTCCTCCCGGGCCAGCACCCGGAGGATGGTGGTTTCGCGGGTGATCCCGGGCAGCCCGGACGCGGTGGGCCCGGACACGACGTCGAGCCGCACGGAGCTGTGCCGCCACCGGCACAGCCGGGCACCGGACTCGAGGCCCCAGGTCAGTTCCGGTCTCGCGGGCACGTCCCAGCCGCCGACGCGGACGGCGAACCGCACGTCCCCGAGCGGGGTGACGACGTCGAGCGCCCGCGGGGCCGTCCGCGAAAGGACTTCGGTGTCCAGCATGCAGACATCCTTACCCCGCGCGCGGAGACGCGAAAATGCGCTGCGCGAACGTCACCCGACCGAGGATGATCAACGGCATGGAAGAAGCGTTGAGCGGCCGGCCGCAGCTCCCACCGGTGGGCGCGGTGGTCGACCGTGACGGCCCGGTGGTGCGAACCCACTACGGCACGCACGGCGAGGTGAGTCACGGGCCGCTGCCCGAGGGCGACCTCGAAGCGCTGGTGGCCCGGCAGGTCGATGCCTTCGCGCGCCGCAACGAGCCGGTGCTCTGGCCGGTCTACGGCGACGCCCGGCTCGCCGAGGCCCTGCTCGCCGCCGGCTTCGCGGCGGAGCCGGAGCGTGCCGTGCTCCGCTGTCCGATCGGGACGGACGCCACGGCACTCCCCCTGGTCGGCCACGACTGGACCGGGCACCAGCGCGTCGCGGAGCTGGCCGCGAAGACCGGCCCGCACCGCCGCCCGTTCTCGGAGTTCCTCGCCGACTCCGCCTACTTGGACCGGTCGGCCGCGGTCGTCCTCGACGGCGATCGCGCCGCCTGGCTGGAACGATCCGGGGAAGTCATGGCGGTCGGCGGGGTCACCGATCCCCGCCTCGCCGCCACGCTCGCCGCCCACGACTGGCGGCTCACCGGACCGCACCTGGGGATGCGGTTCCTGCTCGCGGAAGCCACCGGCGCCCTGCGGGACGCGTTCGAAGCCGCCGGGATGCGCGAGGTCACCACCGTCACCCGCTACCACCTGAGCTCGCCCGGCGAACCGGCGCGGACCCGGCCGGTTCGCCGGCTGTTCTCCGAGCCGGAGTACGACGACATCTGGTCCCGCTTCGAGGAGCGGTTCGCCTTCCGCCCCGACACGCGGGAGTTCCCCGGCATCACCGAACCCGCCGGCTCGGCGACCTGGCACGTCGGTGACCTCGACGACGCCCAGCTGGACGCGCTGTACGACATCGTCCACAAGGGACTTCGCGAGTCCGTCGAGCCCGGCGAGGAGCTGTACTGGCTCGACTGGCAGCACGTCGGCTACCGCTTCGACCCCGCCCGGGTCGGCGGCGCCGGACCGCACTGGCCCGGCGCCGTCTTCCCGGACGGCGATTACCACAGCTACCTGACGCGAGACCTCCGCCTGGGCACCTTCGGACACCCGTGGGAGGCGACGGTCTGCGTCTTCGGCGAGCTGCTCACGCGGATCGACGCCGAGCTGACCGCCGCGCTCGGCGAGCCGATCCGGCGCTCAGAACCCTGACGTGCCGTTCGGCGTGCCCAGCCCGGTCGGCCCGTCGTACCCGGCGCCCGCCGTGCAGAGGTAGCTCCCGCCGCAGCTGCCGTTCGAGCCCGACGTGACGTCGTAGAGCCCGCTGGTGTGCGCGTACGGGTACGACCCCGACGTCACCGAGTTGCCCGCCAGCGCGTACACGCTCGCGATCACCGGCGACGACAGGCTCGTGCCGCCGACCTGCACCCAGCCGTCCGCACCCTGGGCCAGGCCCAGCGACAGCAGGAAGTCACACCACGACGAGCTGCCGCAGCTGTTGTAGGTGTCGTAGACGCCGAGCCCGGTGGCCGGGTCCGCGACCGCCGAGACGTCCGCGACCGTCCTCTTCGCACACCCGGTGTCGTGCTGCCAGGACGGCTTCGCCTCCAGGGCCGAACACCCGCTGCCGCTGCCGCTCCACGCCGTTTCGGTCCAGCCGCGGGTGGTGGTGGCCGCCTTCTTCAGCGTGGTGCCGCCGACCGCCGTGACGTACGGCGACGAGGCCGGCCAGCTGACGCCGTACCCCGAGTCACCCGAGGACGCCGTGACCGCGATGCCCGGGTGGTTCAGGTGGGCGTCCGCGGCGAGGATCGTCGAGTCCTCGGCACCGCCGTAGCTGTTGGAGATCGCCACCACGCCGGGCGTCGCCGCGGCCGTGTCGACCGCCGTCATCAGCGGGTCGGTGTCCGGGGAGTTGGCTTCCACCAGCAGGATGTGGCAGTCCGGGCAGGTCGCCGACACCGCGTCGAGGTCGAGGCTGATCTCTTCGGCCCAGCCGTAGTCGGGCGCCGGCAGCGGGCTCGCCGCGCCGTTCTGGTTGACCTTCTTGAAGCAGCCGTTGGCCGTCGTGCACGGGGAAAGCCCGCGCGCGGACCGGAACTTGGCCAGGTCGGCTTCCGCGGTCGGCGCGTCCTGGGCGTCCACAATGGCCACGGTGCGGCCGTTCGCGTGCAGCCCGCCGAGGCTGTAGGCGGCCTGGATCTCGGCGGGTCCGTAGCCGACCGGGGTCGAGACGACCAGCGGGCCGTTGCCGTTCGGCGACCGGACCGCCTTGCCGAGGCAGTGCAGCTTGCCGGAGGTCGCGCAGCCGAAGTTCACGACTCCGCCGCTCTGCAGCGGCGCGGCTTCGGCGGTGGAAGTGGCCACCGTGACCGGGGCCGCGATCAGGGAGAGGACGACGAGGGACCGGAACAACCGTGGAGACGCCATGGCCTACTCCTCGGTAGGGGACGAGGTGGCAGCGGATCGTCGCATGTCACACGATCGAGGTCACCCGTCGGAAGATGGTTTCTCGGTTCAGTCATTCGCCCAGAGTGGCGGCAATCCGACGAAGAGTGACGAACCGCTTCACTCGTTTGCGTATTGGTCCAGACAAGTGTTATCTAAAAGTGATCGAAGCACCGCTGACCGGGAGCTACTTTGTTGCGACTGGCAACAAATTGCCTCGTGGATCCCCAACGGCGGAGGTGTCACGGCGTGAACCGGACCTTGGACAAGCTACGACGACGCGGCCCGGGGCTCGCGCTCGTCGCCTCGGCACTGCTGGTGGCGGCCGGGCTCACCGCCCCCGCCGCGCTCGCCGCGGACGACTACACGCAGAGCGTCACGCAGCCGAGCTCGACGCAGGCGCAGATCAACTTCACCCCGACGACTCCGGCGCTGTACGTGGACGTCCACTACACCGGCGTGCCCGGCGTCGGCCAGCAGAACGTCCGGATGACCAACGGCTCCGGCACCTGGCGGACCACCGTCAACGGCTTGAGCAGTGGAAACGTCCTCGACTACTGGTTCACCTACGAGAAGAACGGCCCGCAGTACGACACCCCGCACTTCAGCTACACCGTCGGCGGAGGCGGCACGACGACGGTCGCCGCGCCGACGTTCAGCCCGCCCGGCGGCACCTACTCGGCCGCCCAGACGGTGACGATCAGCAGCGCCACCGCGGGCGCCACCATCCGGTACACAGTGGACGGCTCGACGCCGACGGCGTCCTCGACCCTCTACAGCGGACCGATCAGCGTCCCGAATTCCCGCACGGTCAACGCGATCGCGCTCAAGTCCGGGTCGACGACCTCGCCGGTGTCGAGCGCTAGCTACACGATCGGCACCCAGGCCGGCTGCCCGACACAGTCCGACACCCCGAACTTCGGGCCGAACGTGCGGATCTTCGACCCGGGCATGTCCGCGGCGACGATCCAGGCGCAGCTGGACACCGACTTCAACAACCAGAAGGACACGCTGACCGCGCAGATGGCGGACCGGCGCGTGGCCCACCTGTTCAAGCCGGGCACGTACAACAACGTGCACGACAACGTCGGCTTCTACACCTCGGTGGCTGGCCTCGGCCAGAACCCCGGCGACGTGCTGATCAACGGCGACGTCACGGTCGACGCCTTCAACGCCTCCGACAACGGCGTCGCGCTGCAGAACTTCTGGCGCTCGGCGGAGAACATGGCGGTCAACCCCTCGGGCGGCAACGAGCGGTGGGCGGTCGCGCAGGCCGCGCCGTTCCGCCGGATGGACGTCCGCGGCGGGCTGCAGCTGTACCCGGCGAGCTACGGCTACGCCAGCGGCGGCTACATCGCCGACACGAAGGTGGCCGGCCAGGCCGCGTCGGTGTCGCAGCAGCAGTGGTACACCCGCGACTCGGCGCTCGGCAGCTGGAACGGCGGCGTGTGGAACATGGTCTTCTCCGGCACCAGCGGCGCGCCGGCGACCACGTTCCCGAACCCGCCGGAGACGACGCTCGCGACGACCCCGGTCTCCCGTGACGTCCCCTACCTCTACGTCGACGGCACCGGCAAGTACCGCGTGTTCCTGCCTTCCCTGCGCACCAACGCGTCCGGCCCGAGCTGGGCGAACGGCAGCACCCCGGGCACGTCGGCGCCGATGAGCCAGTTCTACGTCGTCAAGTCCGGTGACACGGCCTCGTCGATCAACAACGCGCTCGCCGCGGGCTGCAACCTGTTCTTCACGCCGGGCGTCTACCACCTCAACCAGACGCTCAACGTGACCAAGGCCGGCACGACGATCCTCGGCATCGGCTACCCGACGCTGGTGCCCGACAACGGCGTCAACGCCATGCAGGTGTCCGATGTGGACGGCGTCCGGCTCAAGGGCCTGCTCTTCGACGCGGGCACGACGAACTCGCAGGCGTTGCTCACGGTCGGCCAGTCCGGCTCGTCGGCTTCCCACGCTTCGAACCCGACGACGGTCCAGGACGTGTTCTTCCGGATCGGCGGCGCGCTCGCCGGCAAGGCCACGAACAGCCTGATCGTCAACAGCGCCAACACGATCATCGACCACATCTGGGCGTGGCGGGCCGACCACGGCAACGCGGGCACGGTCGGCTGGAACACGAACACCGCCGACACCGGGCTGGTGGTGAACGGGGCGAACGTGCTGGCCACCGGCCTGTTCGTCGAGCACTACCAGAAGTACCAGGTGATCTGGAACGGCCAGGGTGGGAAGACCATCTTCTTCCAGAACGAGATGCCCTACGACGTGCCGAACCAGGCGTCGTGGAACGCTCCCTCGGGTGTCGCCGGGTATGCCGCGTACAAGGTCGGGGCGAACGTGACGTCCCATGAGGCCTGGGGTCTCGGCAGCTACTGCTTCTTCGACACGAACCCGGCGGTGTCCAGCTACCACGCGTTCGAGGTGCCGAACAACAGCGGCGTCCGGTTCCACAGCCTGCTGACGGTGTCGCTCAACTACCGCGGCACGATCACGCACGTCATCAACGACACCGGCGGCGTCACGCCTTCGGGCACGGTGCCGGTCAACGTGGTGAACTACCCGTAACCCGGGTGAACGACGGCCCCCGCACCGGACCCGACCCGGTGCGGGGGCCGCCTTTTTTCAAGCGACGTGCAGGACCGCGCCGACGTTTTCGAGCAGTTCCCGGGTGAGCGGCGCGTACCGGTGGTCGGCGTCGTCCCGGGTGCGGCCGGCCGGGATTTCGGTGGTCAGCCTCCAGGTCGTCGTTTCGCGTTGCAGGCGGCCTTCGTAGGTGTCCGCGGCCGGCTCGCCGAGGCCGAGGGCTTCGCTGTGGCCGAGGCTGCCGGCGATGAAGGCGTACCGGTCGCCGAGCCGCGCCGCGACGATCGCCCCCGCGCCGGAGCCCAGGTGGGCGTTGTGCGCGAACACCAGGGTCCGGCCGGGCTGCGAACCGTGGATGTCCAGGAGGTTCCGGGCCATGATGACCGCCCGGGCGCGCGAGAGGCGGGCGATCCTGGTGTCCCGGTCGCCGGGCAGCGCCGACGCCGCGTGGTAGCGCAGCAGATCGAGCCCGGCGGTCGCGTGGATCCGCGCGCGGTTCCATTCGGCTTGTGACGTCGTCTCGACGCGGGCGTCGAGGGCCATGAGCAGGTCGTCCGCGATGACCCGCAGCTCGCGGGCCTCGGGTGACGCACCGGGCGACGCGGCCGGGTCGAGGATCGCTTCGGACCGGCTCCACCGTTCGTCGTCGCCGGTCAGCGACGCGATGTCGACGTCGAGGCCCAGGTGGTCGCGGGCGTGTTCGAGGTAGCGACGCGGGCTGGGCGCGCTGAACATCTCCGTCGGGGCGTCGAAGCCGTGGAAGGTCAGCGGTTCGCCGGCGGTCTCGTTGTACTCGCGCAGCCAGTCGAGCAGCCGCCGGTTGGCGGGCACTTCGCCGAAGTCGTGCGAGAACCCGCCGTCGAGCGCGGCGACGCGGTCGGTCTCCAGAGCGATCGCCCGGAAGCCGTGCTCGGCGAGCCGCGCGAACAGCTCGTTGCGGATCCGCGCGAAGGCCGGTTCGAAGTGCGTCGGCTCCCCGAACGCGAGCAGTTCGGCGGTGAAGTCCGTGATGTCCATGTGGTTGAATCGTATCCTTGAAGACCCGATTGAGACCGGCCGACCTCGCCCGCGAGCACGGCCTCTCCACGCAGGCGGTCCGCAACTACGAGCGCGACGGCTTCCTCCCGCCGGCCGCCCGCACGGCCAGCGGCTACCGGATCTACACCGAGGTCCACGCCTCGGCCCTGCGTGCGTTCCTGGCGCTGGTCTCGGCGTACGGCCACGCGACGGCCGGCGGGATCATGCACGCCGTCCACGACGACGACGTCGGCCGCGCGCTGACCCTCGTCGATCGCGGCCACGAGCTGCTGCTCCGCGACCGCGAAACCCTCAACACGGTCCGCAAGGCGATCGGGCACCTGACGACCGGTCCGGCCCCCGAGCCGGCCCCGGCCGGCTGGTCGATCGGCGAAGTCGCGCACCGCCTCGGCGTCACGGCGGCAACCGTGCGGGCGTGGGAACGCGCGGGCATCCTGGTGCCTTCGCGGAACCGCGCGACCGGCCACCGGCTCTACCAGGCGGCCGACATCCGGGACGCGGAACTGACCCACCTGCTCCGCCGCGGCGGCTACCCGCTGGCCCGCATCGCAACGGTGGTCGAGCAGGTCCGCACCGCGGGCGGCACGGAGCCGCTGGCCGAGGCGCTCGAAACCTGGCAAGACCGGCTGACCGCCCGCGGCCTGGCGATGCTCGACGCAGCCGGCCGGCTCAACGCGTACCTCGTGTCACGGTCGTGAGCCCGGATGCAGCCGGTCGTATTCGTGCGCGGCCGAACGCTGGGTTCGCACCGGCAGCGCTTTCTCCTCGTCCTCGTCGTCGACGTCGTTGAGCCCGAGCTGCACGGCCAGCCGGATCTGCTCGCGGTTCTCCCGGACCACGGCGGAGAAGAAGTCGTCGATCCGCGGGTCGAGGAGGACTTCGAGCAGCACCCGGAACGACGTGTCGACGCAGGCGCGCACGATCTCGTCGTGGAACGGCAGCCGCTTGAGCTTGCCGAGCTGCGGGTCCGCGGCGATCTTCTCGGCGATGATCGAGCGCAGCTCGTCCTTGTGCGCCCCGAGCGACTTGGCCAGGTTCTCCGGATAGTTGCCCGTTTCCAGCACCTTGACGACCTCGTCGAGCACCGCGATCGTCACCGGCTTCTTGATCGCCTTGACGATCGGCTCGGAGAGCTTGTCGACGAGCCGGTAGGTGAACTGCTCGCCGACGGCCCGGTCCGCGGCCCGCCCGATCCGCACGAGCAGCAGCACGACGCTGACGAACTTGTGCGCGGCCATGGCGGGGTGCGCGACCGGGATCATGGCGAACAGCTCGTACCAGTTGCGCACAAGGAACTTCCTGGCCCACCGCCGTTTCCGCCACCGCCACAGGAACTCGAGCAGGAAGATCCCGCAGATCCCGCAGTCGACGTAGAAGATGACGAGCCCGGCCTCGCGCGCGGGCGGGCTGAGCACCATGAACCCCAGCAACCCGACCGACCCGGCGGCGAGCACGAGCATGATCCAGTCGTCGGCACGCACGTTTCCGGGCAGCACCCCGCTGTTGAGCTCGGGTTCACTGGTGACCATGCCCGATGATGGCACGGACACCGCTGATCAGCCCGTTCGGACTTGGTACTAACTGTCGCCTTTTTGTCGTGTTCCGTCCCGGCTCGATACGGCATCGTGGACAGTGGCGGTCACGGCGAGGAGGAGCATGGGGCGCACACCGCACAGCCGGCTGTTCGCTCCGGCTCCCAGGGACGCGGCGGCTGGTGGCTCAAGAAGCGGGCTGCCAGCCCATGCCGTAGGACCTCGCGGGCCGCAGCTCGCGGAAACCGGTGTGCACTTCGCCCGCGTTGTCGAGGAAGAGCGGCTTGCGCGCGGCCAGCGGGTCCTGGGCGTCCTTCGAGAATTCACCGTCGATGCGCCAGACGCGCTGCGGTGGCCGCCGCCGGTCGAACCGGACGTTGAGGTCGAAGCTCTCGCACGGGAATTCCGGCGTGCAGCAGTAGAACGGCGAAGGCAGCTCGGCCACCCGGATGCGGAAGAAGAACTCGTGCTCGTCGCCGGCGTCCAGCGGCTGCGGCGGCCGCAGGCTGAAGGCGACCCGGGACGAGCTGACCATCCGCACGAAATGCACCTCGCCGCCGGCGACGACGTCGATGCCGAGCCCCGAGAGGTCCGGCTGGCCGGTGGTGCTGGCGGGCCGGGCGAGGGAGATCGCGTGTTCGACGTCGGCGAGCCCGGCGACGTGGCTGACCACCCGGCGGGTCTCGAAGACCTCGGCGGCCGCACCCGTCAAGGTCAGCCGGACCGCCAGGGCCGACGTGTGCCAAGGGCCGTCTTCGCTGGTGGCGGCGACCCCGTACGGCGACGGTGCCCCGTACGCGGCCTCGGCGATCAGGTAGATGACGTCGTCGGCGCGGCGCTGCATCGTGCGCACGTTCCGGTCGGCTCCCGTGCCCAGCAGTTCGAGGCGCTGGGTATAGCGCTCGTTCGCGCCGGTGCCGAAGCCCAGGACGATCCGCGCCGTCCGGCGGTGCGATTCGGGCAGCGTTTCGATCAACCGGCGAAGCGTTTCCACGACCTTGCCGCGCACCGTTCCCGGGGTGTCGTCTTCGTGCACACCGCACACTTCGCGCAACTGTTCGCCGACGAGCCCAGGCAGCGTCTTCGCTTGGATGCCCAGCCCTTTGCGGAGCAGTTTCAGCTCCACTGAGAGAGCGTTGATCTTCGCTTCGGCCGCCTCCTGAGCCAAGCCGTCACCTCCGTCTTGGTCGTTGCGGGGAAGTCTACTCACCTTCTCCGCACCGGACGACGCCGTCATCCGTTTCCGGCCGTTTCCGGAATACTCCGGCAACCAAGGAAGTCACCGCGGGAAACCGCGGTGACAGTGATCCGGAAAGGGGAACCTTCCCCCCGTTCGCCGATTACAGGATGATCGAGCCAGGCCGGACTTTGGAGTGGAATTGAAGCGTCGACGGATGTCGGACGGCATGTCGTTGACCGGACTCGCCGAGTCCGTCCATTTCACCAAGGGCTACCTCAGCAAAGCGGAGAACGGCAAGGTCCGCGCGAACCGGGACCTCCCCGTGGCCTGCGACCGGGCACTGGGTGCCGGCGGAGAACTGCTCGCCCTGATCCCGGAATCGGCATTCCCCGCGCGCCGCAGCGCCGGCGGCATCGCCGGGCTGCCCGACACCGGCCGGTACTTCGCCGGCCGCGAAACCGAACTCGAAGCGCTTTCCGCACTGCTCCTCGGCCGGCCGACGCCCGGGTCGGCGTGGTGCACGGGAGGGCGGGCGCCGGCAAGACGGCACTGGCCGTCGCCGCCGCCCGGCGGGTCGCGGACGCCTCCCCGGACGGCTGCCTCTTCCCGCCGGCCGGACCGGGGGCGCACCCGGAAGGTGGTGATCACGCTGCGCGGTATCGCGCTCGCTTCAGTGGTCTTGGGCCGGTTCGCCGACACTTCCGCGCCGGCTGGGACGAAGCCGCGCGCGGTTACCGGCGGGCGGCCGAAGTGGCCGACGACGCGGGAAGCGAGTGCGAGCGGGCCCGCGCGCTGACCGGCCGGAGGCGGAGCGGTGGTGGGCGGAGGCGGCCGCGTACCGGAACCGGCTTGCCTTCGCGGAATGACGGGCGGGTGGCCCGCCCGGGACACCGGAAACGGGTCAAAAGCAGGACACTTACCGGCCACGGCCGCCATCGCGGTAGCGAAGGCACCTCGCGCGGCGATCAACGGCGGGGAAGCCGAAACCGTGGTGAGGTCATCATGACTACGCATTGAGTTCCGCAGACGGGGCAGCAGCAGTACTCGGCCGGCGGTCCCTGTCACCGGCCGGGTTTCCCCGGAAAGCCTTGGCAGGCAACGGGAAACGGCTTTTCGCGCACCGCTTCCGGAGCGCACCATCAAAGCGAACCGGATTTCGCGGAGGCCGCGGAATCCATCGCCTCCCGTTCGCCGGGGAATTCCGAGGAGCCTGCCATGGTGGTCGTCTGTTCCGTTTCCGCCCTCGTCCGCACGGCCCTGGTCATCGTCCTGCTCGCGCTGGTCGCCGGGCTGGCGCTCGCCGGGCCTGCCGCGCCGGCGAGCACGCCCGGCTTCGGGCCGGCCGGGTCTCCCGCCACCGCGGAACCCGTCACGCACTGACGGCCGTCACGGCCCCAGGTGCTCCACCAGCCGGGCCAGCTGGTCGGCGTAGCGCCGGACGAACTCGGGCGAGTCCCCGTCGGTGCCGGTCAGTCCGTCGACCACGTGCGGCAACGTCACCGGGGCCATCGCGGCCGCCATCAGCAGCACCGTCAGGCACTCCGGGTCGACCCACTCCGGCAGGCGGCCCTCGGCCTTCAGCGCCGCGATCTGCGCCACCGACCCCGCCAGGCGCTGCGTGCGCGGCGTGTGGTCCGGGTCGGTGTCCGGGCCCTCGTACTCCAGGCCCGACCACGCCAGCAGCCGGACGCCGTCGCGGCTCGCCAGCGCCTCCAGCGCCATCCGGCGCACCTGTTCGGACAGTGGCAGGTCCGGGGCCATCAGCTCGCTCTGCCGCTCCCCCCACTCCTCCGACATCGCACGGTACAGGCCTTCTTTGCCGTCGAAGTAGTACGAGATCAGCTGCTGGTTCACCCCGGCCCGCGCCGCGATCGCCGCGATCCGCGCTCCGGCGTAGCCCTTCGCCGCGAACTCCGCGCCCGCCGCCTCCAGGATCAGCCGGCGGGTGCGCTCCGGATCCCGTTGGCGTTCCTGGGGCTTCGGCGAACGGCGGGGCTTCGACGCGGTCACGCCGCGACTATACGTCAACCAACCGCTTGACTCTGTGGAACGGACAGGTGAGGCAGCGCGGCCGTCAGGGCGAGGGCGAGTACCAGCACGCCGGCGCTGACCGCGAGCGCGCCCGCCGTCGCGGAGGCGGATCCGCTGTCCAGGCGGGCGAAGAAGACCGTGCCGGACAAAGCGATCCCGGTCGCCGTGCCGAGCTGGACGGTGGTGTTCACGACGCCGGACGCCGCCCCGGCCCGTTCGGGCCGGATCCCCGCCATCGAGGCGGCGAACAGCGAGTTCAGCGCCGCACCCATGCCCAGCCCGACGGCGATCACGGGCACCAGCAGGGCCCATCCGCTCAGCGCGGAGTCCTGCCGCGCCACCAGGACCGCGAGCAGCACCAGCCCGGCCAGCAGCACCGCGACCCCGCCGGCGGTGAACGCCCGGCCGAACTTCGGGGCCAGGCGCATGGCCAGGACGTTGCCCGCGACGATGCCGAGCGTCGACGGCGCGAACGTCAAAGCCGCTTCCCACGGCGTGAACCCGAGCCCGAGCTGCAGGTGCAACGTCAGGACGAAGAAGACGCCGACTCCGGTGTTGACGCAGAGCAGGACGGCCTGGCTGCCGGCGACATGGCGCAGCAGGTCCGGCGGGAGCAGCGGTTCGCCACCGCGGCGGAACTGGAGCCGCTGGTGCCAAGCGAACACGCCGAACAGCGGGATCGCGGCCACCGGCAGCACGATCGACCACACCGGCCAGCCCAGTTCGCGCCCCTGCACCAGCGGGTAGAACACCGCGAACAACGCGGCGGTCAGCAGCGCCAGCCCGACGGGGTCCATGCGGTGCCGGCGGAACCCCGGCCGGCCCGGCATGGTGACCAGGGCCCCGGCCAGCGCGAGCACGCCGAGGGGCAGGTTCACCAGGAAGATCGCCCGCCAGCCGGTCCCGAACAGATCGGCCTCCGTCAGCGCGCCGCCCAGCAGCGGCCCGGCGAGCCCGCCGACCGGGAACGCGGCCGCGTACCAGGTCATCGCCTTCGGCCGCTCCCGCTCGTCGAACTCCGCGTGCACGAACGACAGGACCTGCGGCACCATCAGCCCGGACCCGACGCCCTGCACCACGCGCGCGGCGATCAGCACGCCGACGTGCCCGGCGAGACCGGCGCCGAGCGAGGCGGCGGTGAACACGAGCATGCCCGCCACGAACAGCTTCTTCGGCCCGTGGCGATCGCCCAGCCGCCCTCCGGTGATCAGCGTGAGCGCGAACCCCAGCGCGTACCCGGCCGAGATCCACTGCA
Source organism: Amycolatopsis sp. NPDC051716 (assembly GCF_040681595.1). Classification (NCBI taxonomy): domain Bacteria; kingdom Bacillati; phylum Actinomycetota; class Actinomycetes; order Pseudonocardiales; family Pseudonocardiaceae; genus Amycolatopsis; species Amycolatopsis sp. NPDC051716. The sequence goes on from NZ_JBFAZA010000022.1 coordinate 75,781, forward strand.
GCGCGGCATCGCCGGTGCCGAGCTCCCGCCGGATGGTCGGCAGCGCCACCGCGACGATCTGGTTGTCGATCATGTCCACCAGCACCGCGAGCACCGCGACCGCCAGTGCCCACCACCTGAGCGCGTACTTCTCCACGACGTACCTCTCCCCAGCGACGACCTTGACGCAGCCATCGTCAACCACACGCACGACTCTGTCAACTAAACGTTTGATTGAGTCCTGCGGGCGTTGGGTAGAGGCGGGTCAGCCCTCGAGCACCTCCCGCAGCTTCTTGGCGAAGGCCTCGGGCTGGCCGGCGTAGCCGAACTCGCCGCCCAGGAAACCGCCGTGGTGACTGGGGAACTCGGTCGCCTCCTGACCCAGCAGCTCGGCCGTCCCGACCCCCGCGCGCCCGGTGAAGACCTCGCGGGATTCCTCGCCGACGGCGACGACGATCCGCGTCGGCGCCGCGGCCAGCGCCTCGGCGTCGAGCCGGTAGGTGGTCACCCCGAGGGTCCGGTCGGTCAGCAGCGGGTCGTCGCGGCGGCCGTCGTCTTCGACCGGCAGCCCGAACTGCGCCGGGTCCGCCGGTGGCAGCGCGAAGTAGGCGTCGGTGAACTCGCCCTGCCACGAGGTCATCACCATGAACTCCGCCATCCCGGCGCCGAACCCCTTGGCCTGGTAGGCATCCCGGATCGCCTGGCCGGCCCGCCCGGCCGCGGCGGCGTCGGGCAACGACCCGATGAGCGGTGGCTCGTGGGCGACCAGGGTGCGGACGTCGCCGGGGTGGGCGGTGACGAGCGCGAGCGCGGTGACCGCGCCGCCACTGCTCCCGAACAGCTCGACGGCGCCGGCCCCCAAAGCCCGGATGACGGCGTGGACGTCTTCGGCCTGGACGGCGGGCACGTGGTCCTCTCGCCCGTCCTTGCGGACGCTGCGCCCGAGCCCACGCGGGTCGTAGGTGACCACGGTGCGGTCGGCGAAGTGCGACGCCAAGGAGCCGAACCCTTCGGCGGTCATCGGCTGCCCGATCATGAGCAGCGGTGGCCGCGGGCTCTCGGCGGGCGCCGGGCCGTGGACGTCGTAGACGATGTCGGCTTCCGGTGTTTCCAGCGTGTGCGTGGTGGTCATGGGTTCCTCCCCGGTCGGTTCTCCTCGGGAGACTAGGCCGGGGCACCGACAGTTTTGCCCGGGCCGAGTCGCGCGCCGTGGTGTCGATCCACGTCGGCGGGGCTTATGAGGCCCCGCTGGTTGCCGAACCGCGCGCGTGAGTGGCCGACCGGACTCGCACCGGCTTCGCCCGGGGCCACAGCCCGGGGCCTCGTCTCCTTCGGCATCGGCCACGGTGGAAGACGTGGGTGTCGAACCCACCGAGGCGATCGTGCAAGGATCACCCGCGCTCCGGCGCGTCTCCCGATCGGCGCGTCCGGGGACGCACCGCCGAGAGCCCCCGGCAGGAGTCGAACCTGCGACCTGCGGCTTCGGAAGCCGCTGCTCTGTCCACTGAGCCACGGGGGCGCACTCGCGTCGCCCGCACTGGTTGCGGCCGAGACGAGCGCAGAAAAAACGGCACCGGCGGAAGGAGTCGAACCCTCGGGTCGCGGTTTTGGGGACCGCGCCGCTTCCGAAGCACGTCGATAAAAGAATTGCGAACACACGAAAAGAGAAAGCCGCCCGAATCGGTTTCCCGATGGGCGGCTCCCGAGTCATGACGAGGACTACGTCATGACGAGGAGCCAGGAAGGCCATGCCACCGAAGGTGGCGGGCCACCGGCGCACACGCGGCAGCCGCGGTGTGCCGCGCCTCTCGCGTCCACATGTGCGTCATGATCACTCCCGAGTTTTCGTTCCGGTGGAACCATCCTCCGGCACCCGGCCCCGTGCGGTCAACGCATTTAAGACCGCGCACCCACCCCCGGGTGTCCGCATGCGGACAGTGGCCGGATTCGCTCATGCGCCGCCACCGAAACCTCTCCTAAGCTCTGCCTCGTCGAGCCGCTTACCCGGGGCCGCAGCCGACACCAATCTTCCATTCGACGAGGGGTTTTTCCCATGTTCAAAAACAGAGTGCGCGCCGCGGTGCTGGCGTTCTCGGTGCTGCTGAGCGGCCTCACCACGGCCACGCTGACCGCCGCTCCCGCCTCCGCCGCGGCGTCGTGCACCGGCGGGGTGTCGGTCTACGGCGTACTGCCCGACGGCAAGCTCACCTACACCACGATCGACCCGGACAGCGGCAACATCACGCACGTCGTCGTCTCCTCCAAGTCGCTCGGGTTCTCCCCGAAAGCGCTGGCCACGCTCAACTTCAACACGCTGCTCGTCACCTCGGCGGCCGGTGTCCTCTACCGCGTCGACATCGTCACCAACAGCGGCAGCCTGACCTTCGACGACCCGATCGACGTCCAGCACGGCTGGACCCACAACCTGCTGTCCTACGACGGACACGGCCACCTCTACGGCACGACTTCCGGCGGTTCACTGCTGCAGTACCTGGTTTCCGCGCCCAAGCCGGGCGCGAACCAGATCGGGCAGCGTCGCGAAATCGGCAGCGGCGGGTTCGCCCTCAAGACGCTCGCCACGGCCGGGGACGACCGGCTCATCGCGACCGCGTCCGACGGTCAGCTGATCAGCTACGCGGTTTCGCAGACCGGCACCACCTACACCCGTGCCCAGCTCGACGACGCCGGCTGGCAGAGCTTCGAAAACCTCGTGTCCCCCGGCGGCGGCCTGTACTACGGCAAGAACCCCGACGGCGCCATGTACTGGTACGAGGACGACGACCCGGCCGACGGGTCCGGCGCGGACATCGCCTACCACCTGGACGACCCGGTCGCCTCGCGCGGCTGGACGCAGTACCTGCTCTCGGCCGACCCGGCTGGCTGCAGCAGCACCACCCCGGTCAAGCCGCTGCGCTCGAAGATCGCCACCCTCGCCACCGGCGAGGTCGGCACCACCGAGGCGAACTGCGACAAGTACAACGACGGCTGCAACCACGGCGCGAACGACTGGTGCGCGATGTTCGCCACCTGGACCTGGGCGGCGGCCGGCGTGGCGAACGTGCCGCGCGGCACGTGGGTCGCCCGCGGCCTCGGCGAGTGGGGTGTCGAGCACGGCCTGTTCAAGTCCCGGACCGGCAGCTCGCACGGCAGCCCGAAGATCGGTGACTGGGTGATCTACGGCCCGCCGAACGGCACCACGGGCGGGCACGTCGACGTGATCACCGCGGTGCACCCCGACGGCACGCTCACCGTCGTCGGCGGCAACGTCAGCGACAAGGTGACGCGCCGGGTGATCGACCCCGACACCGCGCGTTCCGGCCTGCAGGAGCAGCTGATCTCCGGCTACGTCTCCCCGCCCGGCGCCTGATCCTTCTCCCTTCCGCGCGGTGCCGCGGCCCCGAGCCGCGGCACCGCCCCACCACCTGGAGTCCTCATGCGCACCACCACGAGATCGATCGCCGCGGGCCTCGCCGCGCTGTCCATCCTGACCGCGGGCGCGACCGCCGCGAGCGCCACCACCGAATCCGACGCCATGGCCGTCCGGATGGAGCAGCTCGCCGCCTACGCGACCGCGGCCTGCGTCCCCGGCGGCCCGACCGCGGCCGACACCGCCTCGGCCGCCCGGCTCAACAGCGTCCTGACCGGCACGCTGAAAGGGCACATGACGCCCTACCGGGTCTCCTGCGCCCGGGCCGTCATCGACGCGGTGCAGGCGCGCGGGCTGGACGAGCGCGCGGCCGTCATCGCGATCACCACCACGATCGTCGAATCCCTGCTCGAAAACATCAGCGAACGGGTCGACCACACCAGCCTCGGACTGTTCCAGCAGCTCGACTCGTGGGGCACCGAGTCGCAGCGGCTCAACCCGGCGTGGGCCACCAACGCGTTCCTGGACGTGATGCAGGACTTCTACCCGAACGGCAGCTGGCGCACCGCGCCGATCGGCGACGTCTGCCAGCGGGTCCAGCGCTCCGCCTACCCCGAGCGCTACCAGCCGCAGGCCGCGGACGCGCAGCGCATCGTCGACGAGCTGAGCAGCCCGGCCGCGACCACGGTGTCGGTCTACGGCGCGCTGTCCGACGGACGGCTGACCTACAGCACGATCAACTCGCAGACCGGCGACCGCACCAAGACCCTCGTCTCGGCCGACAACCTCGGGTTCACGCCGAAGGCGCTGGCCACGTTGAACTTCAACACCGTGCTCGTGACCTCCCCCGCCGGCGTGCTCTACCGCGTCGACGTCATCACGAACAACAACTCGCTGCAGCTCGGCACCCCCGTCGCGCTCGGCGGCGGCTGGACCCACGACATGCTGACCTACGACGGCCACGGCCACCTCTACGGCATCGCCGGCAGCACCCTGATGTCCTACGTGGTCTCCCGGCCCAAGCCCGCGAGCAATCAGATCGGCCAGCGGGCGGTGATCGGCACCGGGTTCACCATGCGCACCATCGCCGCCACCGGCGACGACTGGCTCATCGGCATCAGCACCACCGGCGTCCTGCGCTCGTACCACATCGCGGCCGATTACACCTGGACCGGCAAGACGCTGGCGGAGCGGTGGAGCACGTTCGACCAGATCGTCTCGCCCGGCTACGGCCTGTACTACGGCCAGACCCGCGACGGCGCGCTGTACCGCTACCACGACCACAACCCGTTCGACCTCGACGGCTCGGACATCCAGGGGTTCGGCACCGATCCGGTCGACACCCAGGGCTGGACGCAGACGCTGCTGTCGGCCCAGCCGTTCGGCGCCTAGCCCGGCGCCCGGCGTCCGGTATGGGAGACAAAGCGGCCGAACGCTGGTGGGGCGAGCCGGGTGGCGGTCCTCGGCCGGTTCCGCAGGGCTGGTGGCCCGAACCGGACAGCCTGCACTGGGTGCGGGGGCCGGAGCCGGGCGAGGAACGGCCGAGCCGCCGCCCGGAGGCGCCGGGCTCCGCGTGACCGGATCCGGACAGTGGCCGGACTTGCTCTCCCGGCGTAAGACATCGCCACCTAACTTGTCACACATCAGAGATTGCTTTCGCGGGGAGGACGACATGATCAAGCGAGTGCTGACCGGGCTGGCCGCGGGGATCGCGGCGACGATCGCGTTCGGGGCGCTGGCCGCACCGGAGGCGGCAGCCATCCAGGATCCCAACACCAAGTGCGTCTGGATCTGGACCCAGGGCGGGGGCGCCTGCAAGAAGCTCGAGTAGACCTAGTCGAGCCAGCCCAGCCGGGTGGCCGCGTGCACCGCGGCCACCCGGTTGTCGGCTTGCAGGGCGTCGAGCAGGCCTTGGACGTGGCGGCGCACGGTCCGCTCGCTGACGTCGAGGTGCCGCGCGATGGCCCCGTCGGTCATCCCGGTGGCCAGCAGGTCGAGCACCTTGGCCTGGGTCGGCGTCAGCCCGTGGCGCTGCTGCCCGCCGCCGTCGCCGATCGGCACGGCCTGGGTCCACACGAGTTCGAACAGCATCCGCAGCGCGGCCACGATGGTCGGGCTGCGCACGAAGACCGCACCCGCCATCCCGCTGGGATCGAGCGGCATCAGCGCCGAGTGGTGGTCGGCGATCACCATCTTCATCGGCAGCTCGGGCGCCACCCGCATGTTCCAGCCGGCGGCGATGCTGGCCTCGACGACGCCCTTCGCGCCCTCGAACTCCAGCGCGGCGCGCTCGTAGACGTTGCGCAGCCGCACACCGCGTTCGGTCACCGCGTCGGGGAGGGCCATCGCCGTGTTCGCGTCGGGTTTGCGCTTGAAGTGCCGCGTGGTGAAGGTGAGGAACTCCTCCTTCGCGGACAGGCACAGTTCGAGGGAGAGGGCCCCGATCCGCTGCGGGTCGGACAGCACCTCGACGGCGGCGTCGCTCCCGCCGCCGTAGGCCGCCCGGTAGACGGTCTGGAGCACGTCCAGCTGCTGACGCGCCGCGAGGATCTGCCGCTGCTGCTCGACCAGCCGCTGCTGCGCGCCGAGAATGGCGTGATCGACCGCCCGCACCGGTTCCATCGGCGCCAGCACCGGGTCATCGCGGTAGTCCCGGCGGACGAACCCCCGGTCGACCAGCTCCTGCATCTCGGGAGTGGTGGCCCGCGGATCGTCCAGCGGCACCGGCCCGGACCGCACCATGGCGTCGTAAAGCGCTCCCGCTTCGGTCGACAGCAGCCCTTCCAGCATCCCCGCACCCCCGCCGCTCTTCCCGGCTCAGACTAGTCCATTCGGCGGTCTTCAGAGGGGGAGCACGCGGCGGCTCGCACGAACGCGACCGCGCGCCGGCTTGTTCTTCGGAGCCGCCAAGGGGGCTCGAACCCCTGACCTTCTGTTTACAAGTTCGGCAAGCGCACTGCCGGGCATTGCCGGACACGGTTGCGCACTGCCGCTGAGCTGCACACGGGCTCGGCGGCAGTGTCGCGTGCTGCCGGACGGGAGCGGCGGTTTCCGACGACTTCGGCACCGAACACGGCACCGAAGCTCACGCGCTCGTCGCCTTCGGGGGCCGGCCACCCTTGCGCGCCCGGCGCTCGGCGAGCTCGGCCTCTGCCTCGGCGAGCAGCGCGCGATCGACGTCGTCGCCGTGCTCCTCGACCGTGCTCCGGATGTGGGCGTTGAGGTCCTCGGCGCGCGTCACGCCGAGGCGCTGGCAGACGTTGTCGTATGCCGTCCACAGCGGCTCCGGTACCCGGAATTGCCGCGGCTTGGTGGTGTCGGCCATGCGCCCCTCCCTGTCGTAGCTACACGGATCTTCGCACGGGAGCCGGGACGGCACGCGCAGCCATTCGAGTGAAACCGTGTAGATACAGAGTTCCATGATTGTGTAGCGACAGGGTTTTAGCTACCGTGTAGCTACGGGGTTCCGAGAGAACCTGAGGATCGGGTTTCTGATGGGTGCAGCCGCCGGAAAACCCAGTTCACACGCAAGGCGGCTCCCGCCCGGTGTCTTCAGCGCCAGCCGGGAGCCTTGATCAGACCGGAGATCTGACCCATGAGCGACCCTATCGACATCGAGCGCTTCCTCGCCGAGCTGGCCGACGAGGACCTGGTCGCAGCCGAGCTGCAGACCCTCACCGACGACGAGCTGCAGACCCTCACGAACGACGAAGGTATCGCCGTACGGGAAGCCCGCGAGCGCACCATCGACGCCTTGATCCAGGCCGTCGCCGGCACCCCCGCCGCTGCGATCCGCGAGACGCTGAACACGGTCCTCGCGCAGTCCCTGGCCGCCGAGAACAAGGCCACCTACGCCCTGGAGCTCGACGAAGTCACGCGCCAGCTCCGCGAATACGACGACGCCCAGCCCCGACCGACCGACGACATCGACGGGCTGGGCTTCGACGAGATCGTGCAGCGGCTCCGCGACCTGGACCGCGACCAGTGAACAACGACACTGCCGTCCTCGAGCGGGTACGCCAGGTGGTCGCGGAAGCCGCGACGGCTGGCGTGCCCGTGCCCGGCCGCAAGGCCCTCGCCCAGCAGCTCGACACCAGTGAGCACCAGGTGCGGAAGGCGCAGGCCGCTCTGCAGCGGGAGCAGCACGCCGACCAGGCGCCCGAAGAGCCGCGCCCCCAGCCGACGCCGGAGCCCGCAGCGCAGCCGCCCGCGGGCCAGCCGGGTGGTGGCCTGCTCGTCGCGTGGGCTGGGTTCCTGTTCGGATCGATCACCTCGGTTGCGGCGAACGTCCTCGCCGCCCGAATCGCGCCCGCCGGATCCGGCCCGGACTGGACGCCGTCGACGGTCGCGCAGCTCGGCGCCGCGGTGTGGCCGCTGGCGCTGCTGCTCGCCGTCGAGGCGCTCTCCCGCGTCCGGTGGCCGTCCGGCGCCCTGTGGCGCCTGGCGCGCTACGGGGGCGCCGGTACGGTCGCCCTCGGCTCTGGAGTGATCTCCTATGGCCACATCCACGCCGTGCTCAGCTCGTGGCGCTACGACGGGCTGGCGGCCGGCGTCGGCCCGCTGGTGATCGACGGGCTGATGGTGATCTCCGGGTTCGCCATGCTGGCGAAGTCCACACAGGACGGACGCCGATGAGCGACGAACCCAACGACCTCGTCAAGGCCCAGACTCGCGAGCCGGTCGACGTCGGGCCGGTCCTCGACGCCGAGCTGGTCGACGACGAGCCGACCACGGTCACCAGCACCGCCCACGTGCCGCCCGCGCCCGCCACCGACGACCTTCCCGGCCTGCTCCGGGCTCGGCGGGCGACGATGCGGCCGATCTTCCCGGCGTGGCTTCGGGACCGCGACGAGGCCGTCAAGGTGGCGCACTGGGCCGCCGGGTACGCGGGGCACGTTGCCGCGTACCACGCGGTCCGGGTGCCGCTCTACCTGCTGAAGCTCGCCGGTTGGACACCCCGCGGCTTGTGGATCACAGGCGCGGCAGGCGCGCGGTGGACGTTCGATCTCGAGGCGCGGCCGCTCCGGCACGCCGCGGTGCTGCAGCGCGACGCGGAGACGTACCTGAAGCTGGCGCGAGAGCGTCGCCAGCGGGTGCGCACACGGCTGCTGGTGGCCGTCCTGGCGACGATCGGGGCCGGGCTGGTGTACCTGCTCGCCTGGCCGCTGCTGCCGCCCCTGGCGACCCTGGCGGCCGGGCTGGTGGCCCTGGTGACCTTCGGGCTCCTCGGTGCGCCACCGGACCGCCCGGTCCTCACTCACGCCGTGATCGTGGACCGCTACACCCGCCTCACGCCGGACATGGTGGAGCGGGCGCTGGCGGCCCTCGGGATCGCCGCGCTCAACCCGAAGACCGGACGGGCGACCTTCGCCGCCCCGATCCAGCGCGACGGCCCCGGCTGGCGCGCCGAGGTCGATCTCCCGTACGGCGTGACCGCCGCGGACGTCGGCGAGCGCCGCGACCGTCTGGCGTCCGGGCTCCGCCGGCCGCTCGGCTGTGTCTGGCCGGAGCCCGCGACCGACGAGCACCCCGGGCGGCTCGTGCTGTGGGTCGGCGACGTCGCGATGTCCAAGGCCAAGCCCGCGCCGTGGCCGCTGCTCAAGGGCGGTGAGATCGACCTGTTCAAGCCGGTGCCGTTCATGGTCGACCAGCGCGGTCGCCCGGTCGGTGTGGACCTCGTGTTCACGAACGTCCTCATCGGAGCGATGCCGCGGATGGGCAAGACGTTCACCGTGCGCGAACTGGTCCTCGCTGCGGCACTGGACCCGCACGTCCTGCTCCGGCTGTTCGAGCTGAAGGGCACCGGCGACCTCGGCATGTGCGAGCGCGTCGCGCACCGATACGCCTCCGGTGCCGGAGCGGATGCCCTGGAGATGACCATGGCGAGCCTGCGCGAGGTGTACGCCGACCTCGAGACACGCTCGAAGACCATCACCCGGATCGCCAAGGAGACGCCGGCGCGCTGCCCCGAGAACAAGGTCACCCCGGAGTTGTCCCGTGAGGGGCGGCTCGGCCTCGGCCTCGAATTCCTGGTGATCGACGAGTGCCAAGAGCTCTTCTCCAGCAAGGAGCACCGCGACGAGGCCGAGCGGCTCGCCGAGGGGATAATCAAGCGCGGCCCGGCGATGGGCGTGATCCTCGTACTGGCCACCCAGCGGCCTGACGCGAAGTCACTGCCCAAGTCCGTGTCCGACAACATCGGCATCCGGTTCTGCCTGCGGGTGATGGGGCAGGAACCGAACGACATGGTGCTGGGGACCTCGTCGTACAAGAACGGCATCCGGGCCTCGACGTTCACCGCGCGGGACAAGGGCATCGGCTACCTCGTCGGCGCGTTCGACGACCCGCTGATCGGTCGCACGTACTACCTCGACGGCCCGGCCGCGGACCGCGTCATCGATCGGGCGTACGCGCTGCGCGAGGCGGCCGGCACCCTGACCGGTCACGCGGCGGGTGAGCCGGTGCTGGTGGTCGACGTCGCCGCGGACGTCCGGGCGATCTTCGGCGCGGGCGACGAGAAGCTGTGGACGACGACCATCCTCGAGCGGCTGGCCGCGCTGCGCCCGCAGGTCTACGCCGGGTGGTCGCCTGAGCAGCTGGCCGCCGCGCTCCGCCCGTTCGAGGTCCGCTCGCAACAGGTCTGGGGCACCGCCTCGGACGGCAAGGGAGCCAACCGGCAGGGCTACCTCCTCGCCGAGATCGCTAGGGGCGGGACGTCCTAGACCTAGGGCCCTCCCTAGGCCGTGATCACCCCTCCTGACCAGGCAACTAGGCCCTAGGGCCGGTTGCTCCCGAACATCCCCGAATCCCCGCATGGAGGCGGAATGTCGACGCTCGTTCTCGTGGTCCTAGGTGCCCTGGTGCTGTACGCCGTGGCGTGCTGGTGGTGGCCGTACACCTCGTGCGGGAAGTGCCGCGGGATGGGTCGGTTCCGGTCGCCGTCCGGCCGCTCGTGGCGCCCGTGCGGCCGGTGCGGCGGCAGCGGCACCCGGTTGCGGTTCGGCCGGTGGTTGTGGAACGCCTTCGGCGGCTGACCCTCGGATCATGGATCCGATGCACGCCCGAACATCGCAGGTCAGTGACGTATCGGTGCCGTGACGGTGCCGCTCGGTACCCTTGACGCTGTACCTCTTCGCGGAGGACCGCCCCCGGGTAGCCGGCCAGCTCCCGGGGGCACGCGGAGAGGTTGAACACTCCGCGAATGAGGTCCGATGGTCGAGTCCTTCGGCGACGCCCTGCGCCGCCTGCGTGACGCTGCTGGCCTTTCCCAGCGGCAGTTCGCGCCACGCGTGCCGATCTCCCAGTCAGCGCTGTCCCGGTACGAGTCCGGGCTGCAGCGCCCCGACGAGCGCACCACCGCCCGGCTCGATGAGCTGCTCGGCGCCGGCGGGTTGCTGCTCGAGCTGCGCCCTGCGCTCGACGTCGGCCCGCTGACGGCCGACGAGCGCGACCGCATCGCCTACTCGGTGCGGTTCCCTGGGCGGATCGACGAGGCCGCGATCACCGCCCTGGCCGATAGTCTCGCGGCTCAGCGACGGCTCGACGATGTCCTCGGCCCCGCACCCCTGATCCCCGCGTCCCTCGCGCAGACCGAGATGGTCACCGACCTCCTCAAGGAGGTGAACGGGCCGCTCCGGCAGCAGCTGGCGTCCGTCGCATCCGAGCACGTCCAGTTCGCCGGCTGGCTGCACGCCGAGGCGCGCCGCGACGTCCAGGCTGTCCGCCTGCTCGAGCAGGCCGAGGAGCTGGCCGACGAGGCTGAGGACGGGACGCTCGCCGCACAGGCCCTGAACTTCCGCGGCTACCTCGCCCGGCAACAAGGGCGGCCGCGGGCGATGATCCGCGGGTTCCTCACGGCGTATCACACGCCGGGTGCGCACATCGCGCAGCGGATCGGCGACGCGATCCAGGCTGCGCAGGGCTACGCGAAGATCGGCGTACGGGACGAGGCGCTCCGCCTCCTGGACACGGCCGACGGGATGATCGACGAGGCCGGGCGCGACGCGCCTCCCGCGACGGCGTACTGGCTCACCCCGACGTTTCACCGGCTCAATTCGGGGCTCGCGCATCTGGCGCTCGGCGACAACGACGTGGCCGTCGACCATCTGCACACCGGGCTCGACAACCTGCCGGAGGACCAGCAAGGCGCCGAGTGGACGAACGAGTACCGCGACGGGCTGGATCAGGCCAGGGCCGCCAGCTGAGGGCGATGCGCATACCGATGCGCATCGCCCAACGTCTTCACCAGCGACAACCGCGGGTCGATGCTCAAGGCATGGCGCAAGCAGGCCGAACACGCGGCTGGGACGACGAGCTGCACGTCCGGGCGGAGACAACGACCGGGCAGCCGATTGACGTGGTCATGGGTATCACCCGGGACCCGCGGCACGCGGGCCGGAAGGTCGTCGCGTTCGCCGCCGCCGACGGGCCGAGTGTGGTTTTGCGTATCGACGGTGACGTCTCCAACGGCCCCGAGTTCGTCGAGAAGATCCGCCGGACCCTGGCCGAGCTGATGAACGTCGAGCGGCGAGGCGGCGTGTGATGGCCGCCGACACCGCCAGCGCCAACACGGAGCCGGAGAAGCCGCCGCGGCCGGTCAGCGAAGCGACCGACGACGAGCTTGAAGAGGCGCGCCGCGACGTCGATCGGCTCTGGCCGAGGCAGAATAAGTGGCCCCGATGAACGCCTTGATCTACATCGACTTGGACAGCGTTCACCCGGTGATAGACGGGGTGTGGCACCGGGCGTCGCCGACGTCGATGCCGGACCCGGGTGACCGCATCACGATGTTGTGCGGCGCCGCCGCAGTCGCCGAGTACGAGCGCCTCGAGCGGCGCCGCGAGCACGGCACGCCGACGATGTGTCCGCGGTGCGACGTCGTCTACCGGCAGCAGAAGGGCATCCCGCCGCCGCGGATGCGGCCTTCCTAGGCAGCCTGGCCGCCGCGTCGGCCCCGAGCGGGGCGGCGGCCAGGTCTCCATTTCGCGGACCCAGTCAACTAGCGGCAGGAACTGGGTGATCGCAGAACGGCCGCCATCCCCCCAGGCGGCCACCCTGCCGGGGCCTGGTGCTGACAGGTCCCGGCAGGCCACCGCACCGCCCGCCGTCCCGTCCCCGGGCTCCAGTCCACCGGGGCGGCGGGCGGCCTCGAACCGCGCCCATCTCGGTTGGGTGCGGAGCCGGGCCTCCTCCTCTCCGAGGGGGCCCGGCGCCACCAACGGAAGGAACGCAGATGCAGATCTGCCCGACACTGCGCGTGTGGCGGACCTGGGACGAGGACGACGCCGTGCTCACCGACCCGAAGGGCACCGACGACGACTGACGACGCAGAACGAGCGGCCGTAACAACCACACCGCGGGCAGCGACTCCAGGGCTCGCACCCGCACCGTCTCGAGGGGAACCGATGCCGAAACGCCTCAGCGCCACCCTGTTCGCCGTGGTCGCCGCCAGCTGCGTGGTCAGCAGCTGCAGCAGCGCGCCGCCGGATCCGAAGGCCGAGTGGACCACAGCGATGCAAGCGGCCGGTTTCGTGCCGAACGCGCCGCACACGTACGACGAGATGTTCGAGTCGGCGAAGCAGTTCTGCGGAGCCGGCTCGGCGCTGGCGATCACCGGCCTGGCCCGCACCGCGCTGGCACCGGAGCAGGCCGACACGATGGCGATGCCGGCGCGAGGGAAGAACCCGGACCAGGCGGCGACGGCGTACGGCGACGCGACATGGAAGTGGGCGTGCGGCCACACCCAGTAGGGCGCTGCTGCGGTCAGCCAGCCTGCAGGCGACTGTTCTCCTCGACGACGCTGGCCAGCCACGTGGCGGCGGCGACCGGCTCGGACTCACGCCACCGGGTGTAGTTGATCTCCGCCAGCCGCGCGAGCGTCGTGAAGAGCAGAGCGTGCCGGAGGGAGCTGACCATCGGGTCGGATGGGCTGATCAACTCCCAGTACACCCGACCGACCAGCTCGCCGAACTTGTGGTCGTCGAGTTCCGCGCTGGCGGTCATCAGCATGACGGCCTGCGCCTTGACGTACCCCGCGTCCGCGTCGGTGATCCCGGTCATCACCGACCTCCCGTCGCCAGGCCCAGCGCGAGGCCGTTCGTGGGGTTACGAGCGGCACGCTGCAGGGCGAGCCGCTGAATCAGGTCCCCGAGCTCCCGCTCGGCGACGACAGAGCCCTCGACGGTGACGTTGATGATGGTGGGCGCGCCCCCGCTGGCCGACCCGGAGCCAGAGAACGCGTTGTCCGCCATCGAGATCGATCCGGTGAGGGCGGTGTTGCCAATGCCGGTGGTGAACCCGTCGAGGTAGCTCTGCACCTGCCGGCCGCCGTTCACCAGGCCTTCGTGGAGGCCATCCATGATTGCGAGACCGTGCGGCACCAAGAGCTGCCGGTCGTAGTCGATCGGGCCCTTGTGGTCGGCGATCCAGCCGCCGATGCCGGACACGAACGAGGTCACCGAGTTCCAGGCCGACTTGAGGCCGTTGAGGAAGCCGTTGATGATCGCGCGGCCCGCGCCGAGCAGCAGCCCGCCGAGGTCGCCGAGGGCGGACAGGACCCGGCCGGGGATGCCGCGAACGAACGCGACGGCGTCATTGAAGCGATCGACGACCGCGTCGCGCATCCGCCCGAACCAGTCGGAGACCTGGCCGGGGACCTCGGCGAGCCGGTGAATGAAGCCGATCACGTCGTTGATCCGGCCCTGCACCCAGTTGCGGATATCGGTCAGCCGATCCGAGCACCATTTCCAAATCTGGTTCCACAGGTCAACCCAGAACTGAATGAAATCGGTCCAGCGCTGAACGATCCAGTTGATTACGGTGTTGAACAAACTTACGGCGAAATTGCGGATATCGGTGATCCGGTCGGACACCCACTTCCACACCGCGTTCCAGATCCCGGCCCACCAGCCCGCGAACCCGTCCCAAACGCCCTTCGCCCAGCCGATGAATCCATTCCAGACGGACGTCAGCCACGCCGACACCTTGTCCCAGTTTTTGACCAGCAAAACAATCGCGGCGACGAGCGCCATGATCCCTACAACTATCCAGACGGCAGGGTTGGCCAGCAGTGCGACCGTGAAGTCCCAGACCGCGAGAGTCGCCGCAGCGAGGCCGAGCACGAGCATCCCGCCGAGCACGATCGCTACGCCGGTCGCCGCGTCCTTGTGCTCGGCGAGAAACTTCGTCACGTCCCCGATCACCCCGGCGATCTTCGACGCGACCGGCAGCAGCCTTTCGCCGATCTCGATGGCCATCGCACCGAGCCCGTCCTTGGCCTGACTCACCTTCTGGTTGAACGTGCTTTGGATCTCGCCCCAGCCCTTGACGTGATCACCGGCTTCCTTGGCCGCGCCGGCGACAGTGCCCACGGCGTCGTGTGTGGTCTGCGCGTTGTCGCCGGTCAGCATGAGAGCGACGTTCAGGCCGGTTGAGTCGCCGGTCGCCTTCGCCAGCGCAGCGCCGTAAGACTGCATGACCTGCGCGCCGGTCATCTGCTTGTTGCCGATGGCGTGCGTGGACGCGGCGAGGGTGGCGAAAGCCGCGGCCTGGTGCGCAGCGATCGGGTTCATCCCCTGTGCAGCCTTGGAGTAGCCCTTCTGCGTGACGGTGCCCTCGATCAGCTTCGTGCCGAGGTCCTGGACGTCCTTCGGCAAGTTCTTCAGCGCCGTCCCGAGGTCGAGGATGACCTTCTGCGAGTCGGACCCCAACGACGATTTGATCTTGTCGGCGATCATCTGGAGGGTGCCGGAGATGCCGGAACTCCTCATCTTGTCGCCGAGGTCCTGCGCGTTGATCCCGAGCAGCGCGAGTTCCTTGCTCTGCACCTGGGTCGGGTTCTGCATGTGCCGGATCACGTCGGTGAGGTTCTGGGCGCTCTGCTGCGCGCTCATGCCGTGCACGGTCATGCTGGCGAGCGACCCGAGGATGTCGTCGAGGGACACGTGCGCCGCCGACGCGACCGGCAGCACGGCGGACAGCGACGCAGCCAGCTCCTCGAAGTTGGTCTTGCCCGCGCCGGTCGCGGCGACCAGCTTGGACGTGACGTCCGCCGCGTCCTGGCCCTTCAGGTGGTAGTCCTGCAGCACGCTGGTCACGGCGTCGGCGACGGTCTTCAAGCTCGCGTTCTCGGTCTTGGCGCCCTCCGCTGCGGCGCGCAGGACCTGCAGGCCCTCGGCGCCGTGCCGGCCACCGGACTCGATGGTGTACATCGCGGCGGACAGCTGCTCGGCGGAGTAGCCGACCTCCCCGGCCATGCCGAGGATCCCCTGCCGCACCTTGTCGAGGTTGGCTTCGGTCTCTCCGGCGGAGGTCACCAGGCGTGTCGTCGAGGCCTCGAAGTCGCCGGCCATCTTCACGGTTGCGACGCCCACGACGGCCGCGCCGGCGCCCACGAGCATCATGCGCTTCGCGCCCGCTGCGACGGTCGCGCCGAACCCTGTCGACGTGGCAGCGACCTCGTCCATCTTGGCGCCCATGGCCTCGGTCGACGCGACCGCGCGCGCCTCGGCGGCCTCCATGTCGAGGGTCATCTTCTGCGTGGCCGCGGCCATCCTGGTCGAGTCGACGTACCACTGCTCGGCGGTGCGGTCGGCCTGTGCAGAGAGGGCCTGCATCGATCGCTGAACCTGTTCGTGCGACCGCGTGATCTTCGCCGCCTGCGCCTCAGCGGCCGAGGCGGCTTCGGTGGTCCCGGCGACCGCCGCGTCCAGCCCAGCCGTGGCCGTCCGGCCCGCGGCCGCGGTCTCGCCCGCCATGGCGGTCGTGGCTGCACCGAACGACTCGACCCCGGCGATCGCCTCGGTCACGTTCGCGATGAGCGTCAGCGCGACGGGCGGGAGCAAGTCGGCCACAGTGCATCCTCCTCACGTCTGATGTTCACTCCGATGGGAGCGATATTTCTGCAGGTCAACTGCGGTTAGTGGCCTTGTCGGTGCCGCCGTCTGTCTGTCCTCTTCGGACAGACAGACGGTCAGCCGGGGGCGGTGCTGCCTGCGGTCTTGAGCACGGCGACGATCGCCGTCGCCAGGGTCTGCTCGGTGCCGGGCGCGACTGCGCAGAACACCCTCCCCGCGTTCACGGTCAGGTAGAGGTCGCCGGTCGCCGATGCCAACGCGGTCCGCTGCGCGGCGTTCAACGTGCTGTTCAGGTAGGTGCTGACCGCTGCAGCGACGGCGGCCACCCCGGAGGCAGTGATCTTGTCGCCGAGGGTCGTCACGACGAGTCGGCCGGCCACGGACTCGACCTGGAACCGGGAACCTGTCGCTGCCGGGCTGGAGTGGACAACGGGGTCTTTCGCCATGGTCAGGGCTGCTCTCTGCTCGATGGACCCTGCTCAGCGGACCAGATGGCGGGCGGCCTCGGACAGCGCGGCAAGGGTGTCGACCACGCCGTCCCTGCCGCGCCGAGCCGCTGCGAGGATGTTCGCGTCGGCAGCCTCGATCCGGCTCCGGACGCCGGTGCTGAAGACGGGCGAGTCGTAGATCGCCTGGCCGGCAGACCAGGTCACGCCCTGTACCGGGTCCTGCAACGGTGTCTCACCGAAGCGCAGGGACAGCTGCCGCTCGGCGGACAGCAGGGTCGACAACCGGAGTTCGTCCCGGTCCGCGGCAGCGACGCGGTCGACCGCGGTGCGGGCGGCCGCGACGAAGGTGTTGACGAGCCGCGTGAGCTGGCCGGCGAGAGCCTCGGCACGCTGCTGCGCGGCGGGGGTCTCCTCGGCGATGGCCGCGCGTACGGCGGCCAGCTCGGCCCGCGCGTCGGCTTCGGCGATCTCTGCCTCTGCGGCCGCGATGTGGCTCCGCACGGTGACGCTGGCGGATTCGATGTCCCGCTGTTCGTCGAGCAGGCGGCGGCGTTCGGCGCTCTGGTCGGGGGTGAAGTCGCCGCGGTCGACGGCTGCGGTGAAGTCGGCGCTCAGCTGGCCGAGTTCGCGCTCGACGCCTTCCCGCTGGGCCTGCAGCGCGGCGAGCTGCTGGCGGCGGCGAGCGAGGCGGTCCTGCGGGGCCTCGATGTCTGTGAGGGTCATTGTCCGTCCCTTTCGGCCTGTTCGGCGAGGTCGCGGTAGCCGCGAGCGGCTTGAGGGTCATCGACGGCGGCAGCGAGCTGGCGGTAGCGCTCAGCCGCGCCGGAGGACGGCGCGCGGCTCTTGAACAACATCACCGGAGCGCCGGAGTCAGCGGCTGCCAGACCTGCGGCCCGTTGACGCGTGACGGCGTCGATCTCCTTGCTCAGCGCCTCCATGCGGGCCTGAGCGGGTGCCGTGGCGGCCTCGACCTGCCGGCGGATGGACGCGGCGAGCCTGGTGCGTGCCGGGCCCGGTTTCGTCAGCTTGCGGACCTGCCTGGTGACTCGCGTGCTGAGCGCCGCCTCGGCGATGATCCGGTCCGTGTCGCTCGGCCGCGCGGCGCTGCTCGTCTGCTGCTCGGCGAGGGCGTAGTAGCCCCGGCGCAGCACCGGGTCGGACGTCGCGGCGGCCTTCGCCCGGATGTCCGCGGCCTCGTCCGGTGCCTCGCGCAGGACCTGGCAGGACAGGTGCAGGGTGGCGCGTGCCGCGGTGGGGTCGCTGTGCGAGAGGCCGGAGGCCTTGAGTCGCTCGGACGCGACGCAGCGGGCGGTCGCTTCGAGGACGGTCAGGTCGCCGAGGACGTCGGGCGGGATGTCGGCGGCGGTGTCGTGGTAGATCGCGGGGATCTCGCCGATGGTGGCCATTGCGGGCCGCCTTTCATGCGCTCAGGCGCGGAACCCACGTCGCAACGTCTGCTGCGTTGATCTCCCACGCCGCGCCTCTACCGGTCGTCCGCCGCGCCGTGAGGCGCCCTTGGCGGGCCAGTCTTCGCACGTACTCGGGTGTCACTTGCAACCTCTGCGCTGCCTCTTCGGTGGTGATCCACTCGGTGTCTGTTGGCGCCGAGGATGGCCCGGAGGCGGCTTTCCGGAACCCGTTTGTTCCGCTGTCTGCGGAACTCCGCAGGTCAGCGATGAGTTTGCGATGTTCCGCGACGTAGCCCTCGGCGGCCCGGCGGGCCTCGCGCTGAAGTTCGGCGGCCCGGGCTTCGCGGGGGAAGGCGCGCGCGTACGAGGCGAGCGCTGAGGCCACGATAAAGGCGTCGCGGCCGGTGAAGATCACCGAGCCCTCGGCGCCGGTGACGTGGACGCTCACGGCTCGAGCTCGGCGGCGGCGAGCAGCTGCGCACGGAGGATCTCCCGCGCCTGGTCGGTGCCGTGGCACTGGACCAGGACGTCGCGCGTGGTGGCGCCGAGGGCGTCGACGAGGTCCCACACGGCGCCGGCGGCCTGGACTTCGTTCAGGGCGTGCCGCATGGCCTCGGCATCGCGGTCGAGGACGGCGATCAGGTACCGGGCGGCCCACCGGTCGCCGCGGTCAACGTCGCTGGGCACGGCGCACCTTCTGATTGAGTGTCCGATGGCGACACCAACGGCGCAGGTCAAGGGCGGTTCGGTGCAGGTTCGGGGCCAGCCGAATGACGTCCACAATGGACGGTCGGCGGCGGGCGATCACGCCGCACCCTTTGGCGACCGAGGCTCACGGTCGTCGCCCGGGTTCTCCTGGGTTTCAGATTCCGATGGGTCGAATCCGGCCGGGCGCTGGATGAGGCTCTGGGGGAACCAGCGGACGCCGTGCCGGTTGAGGACGGCGCGGACGGCCTTGGAGCCTGCGCGGGCGACTTCGGGGTCGGGGCGACGTGTCCGCGGCTTGGGCGTGAGACGAGGGCGGCAGACGAGGCAGGGGACGGCCGGGTTGCTGTCGCGGTCGACCCAGCCGCCGTCGCACTCGTGGACGTCGTCGGTGCTGGTGTCGTCGTCGGGTTCGAGTCGTTCGCCGTAGCGGTCGTGTCGGGTCATCAGGCGCTCCTTGCTGGCGTGTGGCCAGCTCGGCACTGGCCACAGGTGGCGGACTGGCGCGTGTCTGGTCGAAGGAAGCGGCCGGCGGGGGTGCCGTGCTCGCACTCCATGCGTCGGTCGCGGCGGGCCTGCTCGAGCTGGTCGGCGATCTGCTCGCGGACGGCGGCGCTGCGGAGCGCGGTGAGCCGGTCGGCGAGATCACCCTTCGCGGCGAGCGTGCTCACGTACCCGATGAGCGACGAGGTGGCTTCGCCCTTGAGTTCTTCGAGGAGCCCCTTGATCTCGTCCTCGGTGGCGTCTGGGCAAGCTCTGGCGACGATGACGTCGGCACGCGCGCGGGAGGAGGTTTCTTCCTGATTCTTCAGGGATTCTTCGGGGGAACTGGAGTTCACCCCGCGTGACCCTGTAGTTCCCCCCGTACGACCTTTCACGACATGTCGTGAAGTTCCGGGGGGAACCTGACGACCTGTCGTGGAGTCCACCCCGTGCGGCCTGTAATTGGGCATCACGAGCTCGTAGACGACAGGTCGGCGGTCGGCGCGAAGCACGCTCGCCGCGCCCTGATCCTCGGCGACTTTGATCAGGCCCTTCTCGACGAGCGCGGCAAGATCCTTCTTGACCTGACGCACGGTCTTGCGGGTGTAGCGGGCGAGGGTGCCCTGGCTCGGAAAGGTGATCTTTCCGCCGTCGGGCACGTGGCGGGCAAGCCCGATCAACGTCGCGACAAGCGATGCCGGCACGTCAGGTGCGCGGTCAAGCACCCAGACCACAGCCTGGATGTTCAACCACGGCGAAGCGGCCTCGTCGCTGTCTTCCGACCGGGATTTTGCAGTCATCGGGTCAGGCCGCCCCGGGTTCCCCGCGCAGCGGCCGGACGGCGGCGAACGGCGCGGGCTGCTGCTCAAGTCCGAGTGCACGGAGGACGTCGGCGGTCGGGGTGACGTACCGGCGACCGAGCTTGAGCACCCGAAAACCGAGGTCTTCCCCGCCGCGCAGGGCCTCGTACGCCCGCGTCTTCCCACACCCATGGACGGCGCGCACGGCGTCCACGGCGTCCATGCGGACGCCGAGGGCGCGGATGCGCTCTTCAGTCCAGACGTCCTCGCTCACGCCGCATCACCTGCGATCGAGGTCTGGAGTTCTTTCAGCTCCACGAGCACGCGGTGATAGGCCAAGAGGTTGCGACCTCGAGGCTGACGATCACCCCGTTCCCACCGGAACACGGCGGTCTGGCCAACCTCGCACTTGCGTGCGATCAGCTCACAACTCAGCCCTGCAGACTCGCGCAAGGAGCGCGCTTCTCCTGACTCGATCATTCTCCGGACTCGCATCGCGACGTCCAGCGGTGCCTTAGCTGCCATGTCGGTATGACATGCACAATGGCATTGCCATGTCACGTCCGTACGTCTAGCGTGTTCGGTGTCAGGCAGATGAGACGTTGGGAGTGATGTGGGAGAGACATTGAAGTCTCAGGCTTTGTCACGGCAGTGCCAAAGACCGTACCTTTCTGACATGCCTATGCCCCCGAAGAACGCACAGTCGGTGACCGTGAACCACGTCGAACCGGTGCCTGCGCAGATGCCGGTTCGGCTCCGTGCAGACGCAGCAATCCCCGGCATGTTCACGGCCTATGGGGTGACGGCCGATGGACTCGACTTCGCCGCCGTGGTGCAGACACGCCCCGGCGACCGGCCCAAGATCACCGACTTGCGAGTTCTGTCCAGCGATGGCAGCCCGATCACGACCACTCGACTTCGCGGGGTGCTCGTGGACCAGTTGCTGTCCGCGGCGATCGACGCCGCGAAGAAGCCGGCGACCGAGGTTCCGGAGCTGGGCTCGGGCTACTACCAGGTAGAGGGGGAGCCTGCGAATCAGGCATGGCACAGCCTGCCGCCCGGTTATCGACGTCCGGGCACCGACGATCGCGCACGCAAGGCCGCGGAAATCTACGTGTCTGCGGTAAGCGGGGGAAGCAAGGCGCCGGCCCTCGGCGTAGCGACCGAGATGCAGGTCTCCCGAGCGCAGGCAGCCCGGTATATCCGGCGAGCCCGGGAGCTTGGCCTTATTGCACCTCTGCCCAAGAAGGGCTGAGCCCAAAGTGGAGGAGAACTAGATGGCGGCGAGACGGACTGAGCCGGGACTGTTCCGGCGGTGCGGGTGCACGGAGGTCGTGCGGGATGCAGCCGGCGAGCCGGTGCTCACGGCGCGCGGGAAGGCGAAGCGCCGCGAGCTCGGCGCGGCGTGCCCGCGGCTGGCGTCCGACAGCAAGCACGGCACGTGGGGCTTCCAGATCGACGTCGCGCCGGTGTCCGGCTCGGGGAAAGAGCGGCAGCGGATCCGGCGGACCGGGTTCAAGACGAAGACCGAGGCGAAGGCGGCCCGGGTCGCGATCGAGGGCAAGGGCGACAAGGCGTCGACCCGGCGCGTGGCGAACGACCGGATCACGGTCGGCGAGTGGCTCGACCGCTGGATCGCGGGGCGCCGGAACATCCGCCGCGCCACCCGCGTGAGCTACCAGGGCCACATCGACAATTACCTCAAGCCGCACCTCGGGGCGATCAAGCTGCGTGACCTCGGCAGCCACCAGATCTCCGCGATGTTCACGGCCATCGAGGAGCGCAACGCCGAGATCCGCGAGTCGCTCAAGCTGCACCCGCGTGGCCACCGCGGCGAGTGGATCGGCGCCGAGCAGCGGGCCGCCGGCGTGACGCGGGAGCGACGTCGGGTGATGGGGCCAGCGTCGATGCAGCGGCTTCGCGCCACGCTGCGGAAGTCACTGAACGACGCGATCAAGGAAGACCCGAGCCGGTTCGGCGGGGTGAATCCGGCGAAGCTGGTCGAACTGGCCTCGGGTAGCTCCCCGAAACCGAAGCTGTGGACAGTGGAAACGGAGAAGCGGTGGCGGGAAACCGGCAAAGTGCCGGTGTCGACGATGGTGTGGCGACCGGAGCAGTGCGGCCTGTTCCTCGACACAGCGGAGGGCGATCCGCTCTACAACCTGTTCGAGCTGGCCAGCCGATCCGGGATGCGCCGCGGCGAGCTGTGCGGCCTGCGCTGGATCGATGTCGACCTCGATGCGAAGCGGCTGTCCGTGACGGTGCAGCTCTACGCCGACGGCAAGGAGGGCCCGACGAAGTCTGACGCTGGCGAGCGCTCGGTGCCGCTCGACGACGGTCTGGTCGCCATGCTCAAGGCGCACCGGACGCAGCAGCGCAAGAACAGGCTCGCGTGGGGTGAGGCATGGGTCGACTCGGGGCGCGTCTTCACGCTCGAGAACGGTGACCACCTGCGCCCCGACAGTGTCTCGCAGCGGTTCCGGGCGATCGCCCGGTCTGTCGGTCTTCCGCCAGTCCGACTGCACGCGATGCGGTCCGGCGCGGCGTCGATGGCGCTGGCGGCCGGCGTGCCGATGAAAACGGTGAGCGAGATGCTCGGCCACGCGAGCGAGGCGATCACGAGCCGCGTCTACACCGCGGTGGGCGACGAGCTGAAGCGTGAGGCCATGGTCGCGATCGGCGGCCTGATCCCGCGGCGGACGGGCACCGAGTCGTCGTGATCCCCGGCATGGCACCGAATTGGCACCGATCGGCCCTTTCCGAGGACGCCTGGGCGGTGCACTGCGGTGCCCGGATACAGCGAAACCCCCTGCTCAGAGGGGGTCTCGGTTGTGGAGCCGCCAAGGGGGCTCGAACCCCTGACCTTCTGTTTACAAGACAGATGCTCTACCAGCTGAGCTATAGCGGCCTGGCGCCGAGGCGCCGGACACAGTGTACCGAGCCGCCGCCCATGATCCGTTCGGGAGGCGAGATCCGCAGGTCCAGGCGACCATGGACCAACGTGGTGGACGCCACTCCATGATCCGTGCAACGGTCGGCGGGTAGCCGTCGATGGTCATCGAGGAACGAGCGAGGAGGTGGATGGATCATGAAGATCAGCGAGCGCACCAACGGGGGCCGGGCGACCAGATGGCCGCTCCTCGAACCACCCGAGCAAGCCCAGCGGCCCCGCGCGCACCGGCCCAACCTCCTCAAGCGCCGTCCGTGGCACGTCCTCGAAGCGCCGACCGGCGAGCTGCCCGCCGTCGACGCCGACGAGGCCATGGGCCCGCAGCTGCCCGACGAGGCCACCGTCAACTTCGTCCTCGACCTCTCCCTGCGCATCGGCGAGGTGCAGATGGCCAGCGGCGCGGGCGCGTCGGACGTCACCGCGACGATCATCGCCATCGCCGGGGCGCTCGGGCTGCCGCACTGCGAGGTCGACGTCATCTTCACGTCGATCACCGTGACCTGCCACCGCGGCACCGATCTGACGCCGATCACCGCGCTGCGCGTCGTGCGGAGCCGGAGCCTCGACTACACGCGGCTGACCGAGACCGAGAAGCTCGTCCGCAAGATCGTGCGCGGGCACATGGGTGCCGAGCAGGCGCAGACCGAGCTGGAGCGGATCACCTCCGCGCCGCACCCGTACCCGCGCTGGGTCGCGACGCTGTCGTGGGGCGGCGTCGCCGCGTTCGTGACCATCCTGCTCGGCGGCGGGTTCGACATCGCGCTCGTCGCCTTCGCCATCAGCGGCGTCATCGACCGGGTCGGCCGGGTGGTGAACCGCTACGGGCTGCCGTTCTTCTTCCAGCAGGTGATCGGCGGCCTGGTCGCGACGCTGTCGGCCATGGTCATCGTCAGCAGCAACGTCCTGACCACCGACAAGCCGACGCTGGTCGTCGCGGCGGCGGTCACCGTGCTGCTGTCCGGGCTGTCCACCGTCTCGGCCGTGCAGGACGCCATCACCGGCTACAACGTCACCGCCGCGGGCCGCACCATGGAGACCGCGCTGATGTCGGCCGGCCTGATCGCCGGGGTCGTGCTCGCCCTGCGGATCGCCGTCATGCTCGGCCTGCCGCGCACGCCGCTGCCCGAGGTGACCGGGTCGACGCCGCAGCAGCTGCCGCTCGTCGTGCTCGGCGGGGCCGGCGCGGCCGCCTGCTTCGCGCTCGCGAGCTACGCCAAGATGCGCGCCATGCTGGTCGCGGCGGCCGCGGGCGGCATCGGCGCCGCCGTCTACGGCGCCCTCATGCTGGCCCAGCTGGACGGCGTCAGCTCGTCCGCGGTGGCCGCGACGCTGGTCGGGTTCTGCGGTGGCGTGCTCGCCCGGCGACTCGGCGTCACCCCGCTCGTGGTGGCCGTGTCCGGGATCACTCCCCTGCTTCCGGGCCTGTCGACCTACCGTGGTCTGTACCAAATCGGGGTCGAGCCGAGCGGCAACATCTCGACGCTCATGACGGCCGTCGCAATCGGGCTTGCGCTGGCCGCGGGCGTGGTACTCGGGGAATGGCTGGCCCAGCCGGTGCGCACCGGACTGGGCCGGCTCGAGCGGCGGTTCGCCGGACCACGCATGGCTGGTCCGCTCGAACCGACCGAACGAAGCTTGGAGTAACACAGCGGTCACCGGCTGTTCATCGCTCACGCGATAGGGTTTCACTCTGGGGCCGCGACCCAGACGCGAGGAGCAGGCGACGTGAGTGACCAGAAGGAGAACTCGAACCAGGCCGATTTCGTCGTGGTGGCGAACCGGCTACCGGTGGACCTCGAACGCACCTCCGAGGGCGAACGCCGGTGGACGGCCAGCCCGGGCGGGCTGGTGTCGGCGCTCGAGCCGTTCCTGCGGTCGAGGAAGGGCGCCTGGGTGGGCTGGCCGGGCGTGCCCGACGTCGACGTCGACGAGTTCGACGACGACGGCCTGGTGCTGCACCCGGTTTCGTTGAGCGCCGACGAAGTCCGCGACTACTACGAAGGTTTCTCCAACGCGACGCTCTGGCCGCTCTACCACGACGTCGTCGAGCGCCCGGTGTTCGACCGCGCGTGGTGGAACAGCTACGTCAAGGTGAACCGCCGGTTCGCCCAGGCCAGCGCCGAGGTCGCCGCCCCCGGCGCGACCGTGTGGATCCAGGACTACCAGCTCCAGCTGGTGCCGGCCATGCTGCGCGAGCTCAGACCGGACCTGCGCATCGGCTTCTTCCTGCACATCCCGTTCCCGCCGGTCGAGCTGTTCATGCAGATGCCGTGGCGCGCCGCGATCATCCGCGGCCTCACCGGCGCGGACCTGGTCGGCTTCCACCGTCCCGGCGGCGCGCAGAACTTCCTCTGGCTGTGCCGCCAGCTGATCGGCCTCGAGTCGACGCGCGGTGCGGTCGGCGTCCGGTCGCGGCCGGGCACCATGCAGGTCGGCGACCGGACCGTCCGGGTCGGTGCCTTCCCGATCTCCATCGACGCCGCCGGGCTCGACCAGCTGTCCCGCACCAAGGGCGTCCAGGAGCGGGCCGCGCAGCTGCGGCGCGACCTCGGCAACCCCAAGACGGTCCTGCTGGGCGTCGACCGGCTCGACTACACCAAGGGCATCGACCTGCGGCTGCAGGCGCTGCACGAGCTGCTGCACGAGGGCCGCCTGCAGCCGGACGACGTCACGTTCGTCCAGCTCGCCACCCCGAGCCGGGAGCGCGTCGAGCACTACCAGCGGATGCGCGGCGAGATCGAGCAGATGGTCGGCCGGATCAACGGCGAGTTCTCCCGGGTCGGCCACCCGGTCGTGCACTACCTGCACCAGTCCGTGGACCGCACCGAGCTGGCCGGTTTCTTCTCCGCCGCCGACGTCATGGTGGTGACGCCGCTGCGCGACGGCATGAACCTGGTGTGCAAGGAGTACGTCGCCACGCGGCACGATCTGGGCGGGGCGCTGGTGCTGTCCGAGTTCGCGGGTGCGGCCGCGGAGCTCTCTAGCGCATTCCTCGTGAACCCCCACGATCTGGACGGGGTGAAGGACGCGCTAGTGGCTGCCATTACGCTCGACCCGGCAGAGGGCCGTCGCCGGATGCGCGCCATGCGTCGCCAGGTCCTCACGCACGATGTCGATCGTTGGGCGCGCTCGTTCCTCCAAGCGTTGGGTGCCGAAGGAGTCGACTGACAGTCCGCACCCATGCACGAGCTCCTGAGGAGGAGTGTTGACTGCCGAGGCCCTGCCCGCCGAGCTACGGCGCGCGATCGTCCAGATCGCCCGTACTCCGCGTCTGCTGGTCGCCTGCGACTACGACGGCACGCTGGCACCCATCACGCTCAACCCGGACGAGGCACGCCCGTTGCCCGAGTCCGTCGGGGCCCTCCGATCGCTCGCCGGCCTGCACGAGACCACCACGGCGGTCATCTCCGGCCGCGCGCTGCGTGACCTGGCCACGCTCTCCCGGCTGCCGGCCGAGGTGAACCTCGTCGGCAGCCACGGCTCGGAGTTCGACATCGGCTTCATCCACGCCCTCGACGAGAAGGCGCGGGAGCTGCACCGGCGGCTGGAGACCGAGCTCGAACAGCTCGTGCTGGACGTCCCCGGCGTGTCGCTGGAGGTCAAGCCGGCGAGCATCGCGGTGCACGTCCGCCGCGCCGAGCACGAGGCGGGCCGCCGTGTGCTCGCGGACGTCCACTCCGGACCGTCCACGTGGGAGGGCGTGTCGACCACCGACGGCAAGGAGGTGGTCGAGCTGGCGGTCGTCCAAACGGACAAAGGCCACGCACTGGACATCCTCCGCCACCAGGTGGGTGCCACGGCCGCGATCTTCCTCGGCGACGACGTCACCGACGAGAAGGCCTTCGCCCGCCTGTCCGGCCCGGACCTGGGGATCAAGGTCGGCGACGGGGAGACCCTCGCCGCGTTCCGGGTGCCCGACACCGTGGACGTCGCACTGGTCCTCGGCTTCCTCCTCGAGGAGCGCCGCAACTGGCTGTACGGCGAGTCGGCCCCGCCGATCGAGCGGCTGTCGCTGCTGGCCAACGAGCGCTCGGTCGCGCTGCTGACGCCGGACGCCAAGCTGACCTGGCTGTGCCACCCCGGGCCGGACGCGCCCGCGGTGTTCGCCGACCTGCTCGGCGGCGAGGGTGCCGGCCACTTCTCCATCAAGCCGCACCGCAACGGCCTCCCGCTCGGCCAGCGCTACCTGCCGAACACGATGACGGTCGAGACGCGCTGGTCGCGCCTGCTCGTCACCGACTACCTCGAGCCGGAGAGCGCGCCGCACCGGACGGACCTCGTGCGCGTGATCTCGGGCGAAGCGGCGGCGAGCGTCAAGTTCGCGCCGCGGCCCGAGTTCGGCGGCGTGCCGGTGAAGCTCGAGGTCACCGAGGGCGGCGTCCGGGTGCTCGGCACGTCGGAGCCGTTCGTGCTGTACTCGCCGGGCGTCGAGTGGACCATCACCTCCGACGGCCTGCACGACACCGCGTCCGCGCTGGTCCAGCCGACGCCGACCCGGCCGGTCGTGCTGGAGCTGCGCTGCGGCACCACCGACCTCGGCCCGCACGAACTGTCCGAAGTGGAACGCCGGGACCGCGCGGGCCGCTACTGGAGCGAGTGGACGTCGAAGCTGCAGCTGCCCAAGGTGCAGACCGACCTGGTGCTGCGCTCGGCGCTGACGCTGCGCGGCCTGGTCAACACCGACACCGGCGGCGTGCTGGCGGCGGCGACGTCGTCGCTGCCGGAGGAGATCGGCGGCGTCCGCAACTGGGACTACCGCTACTGCTGGATCCGCGACGCCGCGATGACCGTGCGGGAGCTCGTGCACCTGGGCTCGATCGAGGAGGCCGAGGGCTACCTGCGGTGGCTGCACGGCGTGCTCGCCACGCTGGCCGGCCCGGAGCGGCTGCACCCGCTGTACACCCTCGCCGGCAGCGTCATCGGCGCCGAAGCGGTCATCGAATCCCTGCCCGGTTATGCCGGCTCCCGCCCGGTCCGCGTCGGCAACCTGGCGAACCACCAGGTGCAGCTGGACGTCTTCGGCCCGGTCGTCGAGCTCGTGCAGACGCTCGCGGCGGCGCGCCACGAGCTGCGCGACGAGGACTGGCAGATGGTGCGCGCGATGGCGGAAGCCGTGACGCGGCGCTGGAACGAGCCGGACCACGGGATCTGGGAGGAGCGGCACGTGCCGCGCCACCGGGTCTACTCGCGGGTCATGTGCTGGGTGACCATCGACCGAGCGATCAAGCTGGGCGAGCAGTACGGCCGGGAGATCCCGGGCAACTGGCACGGCCTGCGCGAGGAGATCAAGCACGACGTCCTCACGCACGGCTGGAACGACGAGGTCCAGGCGTTCACCACGGCCTACGACGGCACGGACCTCGACGCGGCCTCGCTGTTCGTCGGGCTCACCGGGCTGATCGACCCGGCCGACGAGCGCTTCCAGCAGACGGTGACCGCGATCGAGGCGGAGCTGCGCAGTGGGTCCACTGTGTACCGTTACCGCCGCGACGACGGCCTGCCGGGCGGCGAGGGCGGCTTCCACATCTGCGCGGCGTGGCTGATCGAGGCGTACCTGCTCACCGGGCGGCGCACCGAGGCGCAGGAGCTGTTCGACCAGATCGTCGCGGCGGCCGGCCCGACCGGCCTGCTCCCGGAGCAGTACGACCCGATCGCGGAACGGTCGCTGGGCAACCACCCGCAGGCCTATTCCCACATCGGGCTCATCCGGTGCGCCAACTTGCTGGCGGCCAGTTAGCCCTTTCGGTCCGAAAGCCCCTGAAGGCCACCATGACGGCACCCAGTGCCCTTATGGTGGCCTTCAGTGCGTTCTGGAGGTGAGCCGGTGCAGGGGACGTTCGGCCAGGTCGAGTTCGTGCCGCTGCCGCCCCGCTTCGCCGACCGGGTGCGCTGGGGGTCGGTGGTCGTCGGCTGCTCGATGATCGCCGGCATGGTGCTGCTGTTCGGGCTGACGACGTACCTGCAGGGCATCGTGCACGGCCACGCGTTCCCGGACACGCTGCTCGGCAAGGCCGCCACGGCGCTGCCGCCGCTGGGCGTGCTGGCGATCGCGGTGCTGGTGCTGACCTGCCGCCGCTGCCTGCGCGGCGACTACCTCGTGGTGGCCAGCGCCGAGGCGACCCGCGGCGCGCTGCTGCTCACCTACGTCCTGACGCTGGTGCTGATCTTCGGCGCCTTCGCGGTGCCGATCGTCTTCCGGGTGTGGCGCGACACCCCGGAACTGCGCGCACCGGACCTGCTGACGACGTTCTCGACGCTCGCCTTCGCCACCATGGGGTTCCTGGGCGGGATGCTCTACCTGCGGCCGTCCGTGCAGACGCTCAGGAAGTACAGCGACCACCCGATCTGGTAAGTCCACTGTAGACAAACCCGCTCCCTCGCCCGGACCTCCCGGGCACCCCACCCGTCCTCCACCGGGTCCGGCGACGGGTTCGAACGTCGCGAATGACTCATTCGGGACCTCTGAGGTCCCGAATGAGTCATTCGCGGCACCGGGGACTTTGCCGATGTCCGGCCTTCCCAGACCCCCGCCCGCCCGAAGTTGCAGAGATTTCTTTGCACAATCTTCTCTGCACGGCTATCTTGGTGCCATGACCAGCGCTCCACCACCGGAAGAGCTCGATCCGGACGCCCTCAAGGCCGTCACCCACCCGCTGCGCCGCCGGATCCTCGGCGTGTTGTCGGCCGGCCCGGCGACCGCCACGAAACTCGCCCAAGCCCTGGGCGAGAACACCGGCGCGACCAGCTACCACCTGCGGGAGCTGGCTCGCTTCGGGTTCGTCGAGGACGTCCCGGAGCTCGCGCGGGGCAAGGAACGGTGGTGGCGGACGCGGCGGCGGGACATCCGCTGGCCGCGCCGCAGTGAGCAGAGCGCCGAATCCCGGATGCTGTTCGACGACATGCAGCGGCAGGGGTTCGAGGACGACCTCGAAAAGCTCAACCGGTTCGCGGAACGGCGCGAGGAGCTGCCCGGCGGCTGGCCGGACGCGCTGCTCTTCGCGCGCGGCGGCACGTGGCTCACCGAAGAGGAGCTGCAGCAGTTCTGGCAGGACTACATGGAGCTGTTCCGCCGGTACTGGCGGACCGAAGGCGACTTGCCAGCCGACCGGTCACCGGAAGCGCGGCGCGTGCTCGTGCGCTGGCTCGCGTTCCCGGATCCAGGGGAATGACATGACACAGGGGGATTTCCATGCGAAAAGCGGTTCTACTGGCCGGGGTGATCCTGGCGGTCACGGCGCTGGCGCCACCGGCGTCGGCGGCGTCCGTGGCCAACGACGACGTGACGTTCACGAACGGCGGAGTGACCTTGCACGGCACCGTCGTCGCACCACCCGGCGGGACGAAACTACCGGGCCTGGTGATGGTCCACGGCTCGGGGGCACACAGCCGGGAGGACTACCGCGAACAGGCGGAAGCCTTTGCGCGGCAAGGCATCGCGACACTCATCTACGACAAGCGCACCGAAGGCTATTCGCAGTTCGAACGCTCGTACTCGACCCTCGCGGACGACGCACTGGCCGCGGTTTCGGTGCTGCGCAAGCGATCCGACGTCGATCCGGCACGGGTCGGCGTCTGGGGGCTGAGCGAGGGAGGCTGGGTGGCACCGCTGGCGGCTTCGCGTTCGTCGGACGTCGCCTTCGTCGTGACGCTGGGCGCGAACGGCGTCGAGCCGTCGCGGCAGCAGGCGTGGGCGGTCGAGAACCAGTTGCGGCGGCTGGGAATGGACGGCTCGATCGTGCGGATGGCGTCGTCGACGATGTTTCGTCAGCTCGCCGGCGCCGGGGTGTTCCCGGAAGCGCACTACGACCCGGTGCGGGTGCTGACGAGCCTGCAGCAGCCGGTGCTCGGGTTGTGGGGCGCGAAGGACATCCTTACCCCACCCGGTGAAGCGGTCCGGATCTTCCGGGAATCGGTGGCACACCACACGTTGCGGGTCTTCCCGGACGCGCAGCACCAGCTGCGCCGGACCACTGACGGCTTCGACAAGCTGCCCGGGTACGCACCCGGCTACCTCGAACTGGTGGGCAGCTGGGTGAACCACCCGCCCGCGGTCTCCAGCGCCGACGCGCCACCCGCGCAGGACCGGCCGAGCATCGCCGTGACGCCGCTCGCCTGGTACGAGCCGACGTGGCTGCAGCTCGCCGTGCTGGTGTTCCTGCTGGTGGCGTTCGCCTGGTACCCGCTGTTCCGCCGCGGTCCCGCGGCGCGGCCGGCCCGCTGGCTGTCGGCGACCGGGCTGCTCGCCGTGCTGGGCTTCCTGGCCGTCGACGTGCTGATCCAGCTGTCGATGGGCAAGGGCCTGGGCCCGGTCGTCGCCGGCCGCCCGCTGCCGTGGCTGGCGCTGCAGTTGCTGTCGCTGGGCGCGGTGGCCGCCACCATCGGCACAGCGGTGGCGTGGTGGCGCAACCGCGGCCGCCGGCTCGGCGTCCTCCTGGCCGGCGGCGTGGTGTTCATCCCGTGGGCGATCTACTGGGGCCTGCTGGGGATCTAGCGCTGTTCCCGGAGGTGGACGGGTCCGGGCCCCGAGCGCCCCAATGTGGCCTTGGTTGCGTTCAACGCACCCAAGGCGGCCTTCGGTGCGTTCAACGCACCGAAGGCCACATTGGGGCGCTCTTCCCGGACGTCAAACAACTTGCGACGCGCGACACTAGTGCTGTTCCCGGAGGTGGACTGCTGTTCCCGGAGGTGGACGGGTCCGGGGTCACCGGGGTTCGGCCAGGTGGTCCCGGACCGTCCGCAGCCAGTCGAGGCAGGTGCTGCCGCGTCCGGCGGGGTCGAACATCGCCCGGCCTTCGACCAGCCAGATCCGGTGCGCGACAACCTCGTCCATGCCGGCGGCGAAGAGCGCGTCCAGCTCGGCCACGACGGCCTCGGCCTCGTCTTCGAGGTACATGTCGATCAGCTCGAGCGGCGTCTTGGCGACGTAGGCGAACTCCTGGTGGAACCACCCGGCGAGGTCGGCGACCGCGGCGAACGACGGCGTCGCGTCGACCGCCAGCGAGCTGGTCCGGGCCTGCACCTGCCGCGCGAAGTGCCGCCGCGCGGCTCGGTCCAGCCGGATCAGTCCGGACATGGCGCTCTCCGACTCGGCCAGCTCCGGGTAGGCGAGGACCAGCTCGTACCCCTCGCCCCGGCCGGCTCGCCACCCTGCCGGCACGGCGCTGTCGAGGATCTCGAAGACGCTCGTCGCGTACCACCCGGGGTACCGCTTGTCGTCCTGGACCAGGAGCGCCGGTCCCGTCTCGAACAGCGCCAGCCCGTACACCGCGTACTCGCGGCCACGGGTCAGCCCGAACGGGATCGTCCCGACGGAGACCGTGCCGTAGCCGGGCGCCGCGCCCCGCCCACCGGACTCCGCCACGCACCGGACGATCATCGGTCCCCTCTCCGCTAACTTCGCCGTGAACGCTATCGGCGCCTGCGGGCAACTGGGGGCATGCAGGTGATCCACGAGGGTTCGGAGCGCTGGGGGCCCGACCGCCCGGACCTGGGCGGACCCGAGCCCGGGCCGGCGTTCGGGCGGCTCTTCGACGCCCATGCCGCACAGCTGCGGCGGTACCTCGCGCGCCGCGTCGGGGCGGAACCGGCGAACGATCTCGTCGCCGAGACCTTCCTGGTCGCGTTGCGGCGGCGCGAGACCTACCGGCCCGAGCTGGGCACCGCCCGGTCGTGGCTCTACGGCATCGCCACCAACCTGCTGCGCCACCACGTGCGGTCCGAACTGCGCGGGCTGCAGGCCACCGCCCGGCTCGCCCGGACCGGCGAAGTCAGTCACGCCAACCACGACGGCCGCGTCGCCGAGCAGGTGGACGCCCAGGTGCGGGCCGCGCAGCTGGCCGGCGCGCTGGCCCGGCTCAACCCGGCCGACCGCGACACGCTGCTGCTCGTGTCGTGGGCCGGGCTGGAGCCGGGCGAGGTCGCCGAGGCCCTCGGGATACCGCCCGGTACGGTCCGGTCGCGGTTGCACCGGATCAGACGCTGGCTCAGGACGAACGCCCCGGCCCAAGAGGAGGTGCAGGACCTTGCGTGAAGACAACGTCCGGAAGATCTGGTCCGAAACCGAACTCGACGCGGCACTGGTGGACCTGAACAGCGACGTCGACCCCGGCGACGGGCTCGCCTTCGCCCGCGCGACCCTGCTCGCGGCGGCCGGGGGCGAGGAAGCGCCACCCGCCGGGCCGCGCCGGACCGGGGCGTGGCGGTGGCTCGCGGTGGCCGCGGCCGTCGTCACCCTGGTCGGCGGGCTCGGCGTCGCCGCCGCCGTGTGGACGCCGGACCCGCAGGAGACGGCCCGGCCCGCCGCCGAGCTCCCCGACCTCGACCGCCCGCTCGCGCCCGGCGAGTTCCACTACACGGAGATGCGCGACTGGGTGACGCAGACCAGCAACGGGTTCATGACCAAGGCCCAGCGCCGGATCGAGCTCTGGATCCCGGCCGATCCCACCGGCGTGTGGCACCGGCGCACGACGCTGACGGGCCGCTGGGCGGACGGCACGACCCCCGAACCGCTCCCCGGCCCCGTCGACGAGTACGGCCCGCACGGGATGTTCGCCACTCAGCACTACCTGAACTGGCTGACCCCCGACGCGGCGTTCGTGGCCTCGCTGGTCCCCGACCGGCAAAGGCTGCTTCAGCGGCTGGCCTCCGACACCCTCGACGTCGACGACTCCCGCAAGGGCCGGCCGCACTCGGCCACGGAGGCGCTCGGCATGGTCCGGGGCGTGCTGGAAACCGGCCTCCTCCGGCCGGACGTCCGGCTCGCGTTGCGCGACGCGCTCGCGAACTTCCCGGGCATCTTCGTCGTGCCCCACTGGACGCTGCCGGACCAGCGGCAGGCCACCGTCTACGTCGCCAAGGACACCGGCCTGCGGCTGTTCCTCGACCCGGCGACGGCGCACCTGCTGGCCGCGGACAGCGCGCCGACCCCGGCGGCGATCC
The DNA here is from genome assembly GCF_040681595.1 of Amycolatopsis sp. NPDC051716. Taxonomy (NCBI): domain Bacteria; kingdom Bacillati; phylum Actinomycetota; class Actinomycetes; order Pseudonocardiales; family Pseudonocardiaceae; genus Amycolatopsis; species Amycolatopsis sp. NPDC051716. The sequence continues at coordinate 109,715 of NZ_JBFAZA010000022.1, forward strand.
GCAACAAGGAGCTACCGCTGAACCAGCCACCGAGCAGCGTGCCCCCGCCGAACCCCACGACGACCCGGTTCCCCCTCGCCCCGAACCGGCCCGATGCCCCGGACACGCAGTACTCCTACGCCATCACGCGGACCTCGGGGTGATCAGCGCGCGTGCCCGGCCGCGTTCAGCGCGTCCGCGACGTTCGCCACCTCCAGGACCCGGATCCCGGCGGGCGGCTTACCCGAGTCCGGCGGGACCAGCGCGTGCGTGAACCCGAGCCGGGCCGCCTCCGCCAGGCGGCGGCCCACGCTCGGCACGCGCCGGATCTCCCCGGCCAGCCCGACCTCGCCCACCGAGACGAGCCGCGGCGAAAGGGCGACGTCTTCGAAACTCGACGTCAGCGCCAGCACCAGCGCCAGGTCGATGCCCGGTTCGGTGATCTTCATGCCGCCGACCGTGGCCGCGTAGACGTCCTTGTCGCCGAGCTTCAGCCCGCCACGCTTCTCCAGCACCGCCAGGACCATCGCCACCCGCGCGGAGTCGAGGCCGCTGACCGCGCGCCGCGGCTGGGGCGCCGCCGTGGCCGACACCAGCGCCTGGACCTCGCCCAGCATCGGCCGCTTGCCCTCCAGCGAGACCGTGATCGCCGTGCCGGACACCGGCTCGGCCGTGTGGCTCATGAACAGCCCCGACGGGTCCGGCACCCCGACGATGCCTTCTTCCTGCAGCTCGAAGCAGCCGATCTCGTCGGCCGCGCCGAACCGGTTCTTGATGCCGCGGACCATCCGCAAGGTCGAGTGCTTGTCGCCCTCGAACTGCAGCACGACGTCCACCAGGTGCTCCAGCACGCGGGGGCCGGCCACCGAGCCGTCCTTCGTGACGTGCCCCACCAGCACCACCGGCAGCCCGCGCTCCTTGGCCAGCGCGACCAGCCCGGACGTCACCGCGCGGACCTGCGTCACGCCGCCGGGTGAGCCGTCGACCTGCGGGGACGCCATGGTCTGGACGGAGTCGACGATCAGCACCCCGGGTTTGACGTCGTCGACGTGCCCGAGGATGGCCGAAAGGTCGCTCTCGGCGGCCAGGTACATCCGGTCGTGGACGTTGCCCGTTCGCTCGGCGCGCAACCGGACCTGGCCCGCGGACTCCTCGCCGGTGACGTAGAGGGACCGGTCGACCGTCTTCGCCCACTGGTAGGCGACTTCGAGCAGCAGGGTCGACTTGCCGACGCCCGGCTCACCCGCGAGCAGCACCACCGCGCCGGGCACCAGGCCGCCGCCGAGCACCCGGTCGAGCTCCGGGACACCGGTGCGCCGGGCTCGCGCCGCTTCGACGTCGACCTCGCCGATCGGCCGCGCGGGCGCGCTCGGCGCCCCGGCCGCGACGCGCTGGATCGCCGGCTTGACCGGTGCCCCGCGTTCCTCGAGCGAGCCCCACTCCTGGCACTCCGGACACCGGCCCAGCCACTTGGCCGCTTCGTACCCGCAGCTCGCGCAGCGGTAGGTGGTCCCCTTCTTCACCCCGTGAGGCTATCGGCGACCACCGACAAAACCGGGGACCTACTCCTTGGCGTGCGCCGGCGCCGCGACCGGCAGCTCGACGGTGACCGGTCCGGCGTTCTGGAAGACGAAGGTGACCTTGATGACCTGGCCCGGCCAGAGCGGCTGCTTCAGCGGGGGCAGCGTCACCTTGGCCTGGCCGACCTTCTCCGGCGCGGTCGGCGTCGCGGCCGGGCCGGACGACGGGACCTCGGAGGTGGCCGTGGCGGTGAGGCTGCCCGGGCTGTTGGAGGCCGAGCTGCTGCCGGTCGGCGTGCCACTGGACGTCGGAGCGCTCGACGACGACGGCGCGGCCGAGGACGTGGGCTGCGCTTCGTTCGTGGACTCGACGGCGTCGTCCGGGCCGATCACGAGCGAGTGCATCGCGACGACGGTCTTGGACCCCTCGATGGTGGCCTGGGCGCCGTCTTCGGTGGTCACCGAGACGAGCGAGTCGTCCTGCTGGCCGCCGTTGACGATCGTCAGGGTCAGCGCCGGGGTCGCGCCGGCCGGGTAGCCCGGGCCCGACTTCGGGTACTGGACCGCGGCGTTGCGCAGGTCGATGGTCTTGACCTGGGCGTGCGTGCCGTTGACGGCGGGCTGCTGCGAGTCGGTCTGGGTGATCTGGCCGGCCCCGCACCCGGCGAGCGCGAGCGCGGCACCGAGCGCCAGCACGCCCGCACCGAGCACGCGACGATTCTGCAGCCTCACGTCGCAGTCCTTCCCTTTTCACGGCCTCGTCGCCCCGAAGACTAGCCGGGGTCGATCTCCGCCGCGGAACGGGTGTGGGTTGCCAGGACGCGGCGACCAAGATCAACCGTCCACAAAGGAATTTCCGGCCTGTGACGAAACGCTTCCCCGCTACCTGCGTGAGCACGGGGGTCCGACGTTTGTCAACCCCCGGCCAGGCCGCTGACCTGCGAGGACGAGTCCGGCCCGCTAGGTGGGCACTGGCGGCTCGTGCTAGGATGGAGTCAGCGAAAGGGGCAGAGGACACATGGTTTTCAAGGTCGGAGAGACCGTCGTCTACCCGCACCACGGTGCCGCACTCATCGAAGCCATCGAGACCCGCGTGATCAAGGGCGAGGAAAAGAAGTACCTCGTCCTCAAGGTCGCGCAAGGGGATCTCACGGTTCGCGTGCCCGCAGACAACGCCGAAATCGTCGGCGTCCGCGATGTCGTCGGGCAAGAAGGACTGGACAAGGTCTTCGACGTTCTGCGTGCTCCGCACACCGAAGAGCCCACCAACTGGTCTCGTCGGTACAAGGCCAACCTCGAGAAGCTCGCCTCCGGCGATGTGAACAAGGTGGCCGAAGTGGTGCGCGACCTCTGGCGGCGAGAGAAGGACCGCGGACTTTCAGCCGGTGAGAAGCGCATGCTGGCGAAGGCGCGGCAAATTCTGGTCAGCGAGCTCGCGCTCGCGGAGGGCACCGACGAGGACAAGGCTGAGGTCCTCCTCGACGAAGTTCTGGAAACCGCGACGGTCTGAGCCCAGGCAGGCATCCCGCTCGACGGGCGGGTGGGTGCCTCTACGATCGCGTACCGATGAACGTCGTCGCGATCGTGACCGTCGCACACCATGCCTCCGACGGGGAGTCCGCTCTCACGCCGGTCCATGGTGATGCGCTACTCACGCACACCGTGCGGGGGCTGCTCGACGTGCCGGAGATCGATCTGGTGCTGGTGGCGGCCCCCCAGCGGTGTGCTTCGTCGTTTTCCGAGGCCGTTCGCGGCCTCGCCTGCCGGGTCGTCCCCGGCTCGCTCCGGGAGGCCTTCGCCGCCGTCGAGCCCGAACTCACCCTTGGTTCCGTTGTACTCCTCCACGACGCCCTGCGAGCCTTCACGCCTGCGCAAACGGTGCGTGACGTCATCAGCGCGGTCCGTGGCGGCGCACCCGTCGTGGTCCCGGTGCTGCCGATGGCCGACACGGTGAAGGTGACCGACACGGCATCGCTGATCGTCGGCACGCAAGACCGGACGCGGCTGCGCACGGTCCAGACACCGGTCGGGTACGCGTTCACGGCGTTCCGGCCGGACCTCGTGCCCGCCGACGCGGCGACGGTCCCCGGCCACCCGGACGCGATGCGCGTCACCAGCGAGTTCGAACTGTCCCTGGCCGAGGCGATCGCGGCGGCACCGAAGAACGAGGAGACGCTGTGAGGATCGGCAACGGGGTCGACGTCCACCCGATCGAACCGGGCCGCGAGTGCTGGATGGCGGGCCTGTCGTGGCCGGACGCGGACGGCTGCGCGGGCCACTCCGACGGCGACGTCGCAGCTCACGCGCTGTGCGACGCCCTGCTGTCGGCCGCAGGGCTCGGCGACCTGGGCGCGGTGTTCGGCACGGGCGACCCCCGGATGGACGGCGCGCACGGCACCGACATGCTGGCCGAGGTCCGGGGTCTGATCGAGGCGGCGGGCTGGCGGGTGGGGAACGCCACGGTCCAGATCGTGGGCAACGCCCCCCGGGTGGGGAAGCGGCGCGAAGAGGCACAGAAGGTGCTGTCGGAGGCGGCGGGCGGCCCGGTGAGCGTGTCCGGAACCACATCCGACGGCCTGGGCCTGACCGGCCGCGGCGAGGGCATAGCGGCCTTCGCGACAGCGTTGCTCCTCGCGGCGGAGTAGGCGAGGGCGCACCTCAGCGGCGGGTTGCGCACCTCCAGGGCCGACGCGTAGACAACCCGGCGCCGACCGAATGTGAACTTTGCCGCTTTTTGCGGGCCTTGAACGCACGCCGACGACGTAACCGGCACCCCCACCCAGACCTCCCCACCACCCCGATCCAAAGCCAGCACGCGGACGGTGGTGCCGGGTCAAGGCACGCTTTCCCGCCTTGACGCGGTACTACCGTCCGTAGTCACAATCGGGCTTCGGGGTGATGGGCAATAAGCACTGCTTCGGCAGTGGTGGGCCAACGAGCGCTCCTCCCGCAGTGGCGGAATAGCCCCCCACCCAAGCCGGTTCGCCGTGATATGCCCCTCACCCTCCCGGACCCCGTCCGCGCCCTGGTCAACGGCCGGAACTTCGCCACCGTCGCCACCATCGACCCGGACGGCGGACCCCAGACCTCCGTCGTCTGGGTCGGCCTCGACGACGGAGACCTCGTCTTCAGCGCGACCGAGGACCGCCGAAAAGTCCGCAACCTGCGGCGAGACCCCCGCATCGGCATCTCGATCACCGACGCCGAGAACCCCTACCGGCACACCCAGCTGCGCGGCACGGTCACGATCACCCCCGACCCAAGCAAAGCCCTCCCGAAGACGCTGAGCCACAAGTACCTCGCCCAGGACCCGCCACCAGAGGGCGCCGACGTCCAGCGGGTGATCGTCCGCCTGAAAGCCGAGAAGATCGCCGGCAACGTGAAATAGGGTCCAGACCATGTTCAACGAAGCCACCAAGGCCCTGCTCGACGGCCGCAACTACCCGGTCGTGGCCACCACCAACGCCGACGGCTCGCCGCAGAGCTCCGTCGTCTGGGCGCGCCGCGACGGCGACACCGTGGTCTTCGTGACCGTCCAGGGCCGGCGCAAGGAACGCAACATCCGCCGCGACCCGCGGGTGTCGCTCTCCGTCTTCGACCTGGCGGACCCGGAGAACTACGTCGAGATCCGCGGCCGCGCCGAGGTCACCGTCGAGGGCGGCCGCGAGCTGAACGACGAGCTGGCCCGCAAGTACCTCGGCACGGACTTCCCGCCCGAGCCGGCCGGCGTCGTGCGCGTGCTCGTGCGCGTTGTTCCCGAACACATCACAGGGCATTCGGCCTGATGATCCCGATAGGCTGAACCCATGACGATCAGGGCGGTGTTGTTCGACTTCTCCGGCACGCTCTTCCGGCTCGAGCAGGACGAGACCTGGCTCACCGAACTGACGAACCGCGACGGCGAGCCGCTCGACATCGAGGCGCAGGCCGAGCTGATGCGCCGGATGACCGCCCCGGTCGGGCAGGTCGTCGAGCTCGACGCCGAGCACGTGCACGCCTGGCACCACCGGGACCGCGACCCCGCGCTGCACCGGAAGGTGTACCTCGAGGTGCTCAAGAAGTCCGGCGTCCCGCACGCCGACCAGGCGCGGGCGCTCTACGACCGGCTCATCGATCCCAGCCAGTGGACGCCGTACCCGGACACCGAAGCCGCGCTGAAGGCGGCCGCCGAGCGGGGGCTGAAGGTCGGCGTGCTGAGCAACATCGCCTTCGACATCCGGCCCGCGTTCACCGCCCGCGGGTGGGACGCCTACGTCGACGAGTTCGTGCTGTCCTTCGAGGTCGGCGCGATCAAGCCCGAGCTGGAGATCTTCCGCAAGGCCGTCGAGTCCCTCGGCGTGCCGGCCACCGAGACGCTGATGGTCGGCGACAGCGAGGAGGCCGACGGCGGCGCCCGCGCCCTGGGCTGCGAGTTCGCGCTGGTCGACCCGCTGCCGACGGCCGAACGGCCGGACGCCCTGCTCACGGCGTTGCGCACCCACGGCGTCGGCTGACCGGCTGCGACGCCGCTCACGCCCACCCCGTACCCTTTCAGGGTGGCCCTTCACCTTTTCGACACAGCGACCCGGAGCGTACGGGAGTTCCACCCCGTCCGTAGCGGAACGGCGTCGATCTACGTGTGTGGTGCCACCGTGCAGGGCGTTCCGCACATCGGGCACGTCCGCGGCGTCCTGAACTACGACGTCCTGCGCCGCTGGCTCGTCCACAGTGGACTGGACGTGCTGCTGGTCCGCAACGTCACGGACATCGACGACAAGATCCTGACCAAGGCCGCCGAGAACGAGCGGCCCTGGTGGGAGTGGGGCGCGACGCACGAACGCGCCTTCGAAGAGGCGTACGAGCAGCTGGGCTGCCTGCCGCCGTCGATCAACCCGCGCGCGACCGGGCACGTCACCCAGATGGTCGAGCTGATGAACCGCCTCATCGAGAGCGGCCACGGCTACGTCGCGGACGGCGACGTCTACTTCTCGGTGAAGTCGTTCGACGACTACGGCAAGCTCTCCGGCCAGGTCCTGGAGGACGTCCAGCAGGGCGAGACGCCGACCCGCGGCAAGCGCGACCCGCGCGACTTCACGATGTGGAAGAGCGCGAAGCCGGGCGAGCCGTCGTGGCCGACGCCGTGGGGGAACGGCCGGCCGGGCTGGCACCTCGAGTGCTCGGCGATGGCGACGGCGTACCTCGGCGCGGAGTTCGACATCCACGGCGGCGGCATCGACCTGGTCTTCCCGCACCACGAGAACGAGCGCGCCCAGTCCAACGCGGCGGGCGACGCGTTCGCGCGGTTCTGGCTGCACAACGCCTGGGTGACCATGTCGGGCGAGAAGATGTCGAAGTCGCTCGGCAACACCGTGTCGATCCCCGCGATGCTGGACCGCTACCGGGCCCCGGAGCTGCGGTACTACCTGGTGCAGCCGCACTACCGGTCGACCATCGAGTACTCCGACACCGCGGTCTCCGAGGCCGCGCAGGGCTACCGGCGGATCGAGACGTTCCTGCGTCGCGCCGCGCAGTCGGGCGACGTGCCGGTCGGCACGATCCCCGAGGCGTTCGCGAACGCGCTCGACGACGACCTCGCCACCCCGCAGGCGTTCGCCGTGGTCCACACCACGGTGCGGGACGGTAACGCCGCCCTCGACGCGGGCGACACCTCAACGGCACTCGAACTCGCCGCGGCCGTCCGCGCGATGACCGACGTGCTCGGCCTCGACCCGCTGTCCGCGCGCTGGTCCGAGGCGGGCGGTTCCGAAACGCCCACCAAAGAAGCGCTGTCCCGGATCGTCGAAGGGCTGCTGGCCGAGCGCCAGCAGGCCCGGGCCGAGAAGGACTTCGCTCGCGCGGACGCCGCCCGTGACCGCCTCCAGCAGGCGGGCATCGTGGTGGAGGACACCCCCAACGGTCCTCAGTGGACTGTGAAGTCCGACTGAACCGGCTTTCTACGCAAGGAACTTTCACCATGGCAGGCAACTCGCGGCGCCAAGGCGCGATCCGCAAGACGGGCACCAAGAAGGGTGCCGTCGTCGGCTCGGGCGGTCAGCGCCGCAAGGCCCTCGAAGGCAAGGGCCCGACCCCGAAGGCGGAGGACCGTCCCGGGCACAAGGCCTACCGGTCGGCCAACGCCGCGACGAAGCGCGACCAGGCGCGGCAGAAGAAGGCCGACAAGCCGGAGCTGATCGCCGGGCGCAACCCGGTGGTCGAGGCGCTGCGCGCGGGCGTCCCGGCGACGGCGTTGTACGTCGCGCTGAACATCGAGATCGACGACCGCGTGAACGACGCCGTCCGGCTGGCCGGCGACAAGGGCATCTCGATCCTGGAGATCCCGCGCGAGGAGCTGGACCGCAAGACCAACCGGGCCGTGCACCAGGGCCTGGGCCTGCAGGTCCCGCCGTTCGAGTACGCGCACCCGGACGACCTGATGGCGGCGGCGCGCAACTCGGGCGAGGTCCCGCTGTTCGTCGCGCTCGACGGCGTCACCGACCCCCGCAACCTGGGCGCGGTGATCCGCTCGGCGGCCGCGTTCGGCGCGCACGGCGTGCTGCTCCCGGAGCGGCGCAGCGCGGGCATGACGGCGGTGGCGTGGCGGACGAGCGCGGGCACGGCGGCGAAGCTGCCGATCGCGGTGGCGACGAACCTGACGCGGCAGCTCAAGGCGTGGGCGAACGACGGCCTGATGCTGGTGGGCCTGGACGCCGACGGTTCGGTGGACATCGACGAGCTCGAGCTGGCGGCCGACCCGCTGGTCATCGTGCTCGGCTCGGAGGGCCGCGGGCTGTCCCGCCTGGTGCGGGAAACGTGCGACGCGACGGTGTCGATCCCGATGGCCGCGGGCGTCGAATCCCTCAACGCCTCGGTGGCGGCGGGGGTCCTGCTCGCGGAGGTGGCGCGCCGTCGTCGTCTCGCCGGGCGGGTCTGACACGACCACCCAGCCGGGTTAAGGTCACCGTCGGATAGACCGAGGGGACCCGATGTCGTTCGTTTCGCCGCTCTTCTTGTGGTACTTCATGCCGGCGGTGCTCATCGCCGTGCTGGTGTGCCCGCAGCGCTGGCGAAACGGCATCATCGCGGTCGCCAGCCTGCTGTTCTACACGATCGGCGCCGGCGGGTTCGTGTTCCTGCTGCTCGGCTGCATGGTCGTCAACTTCCTGGCGGGGCCGCTGCTGGCCCCGAGCCCCTGGGACGTCCACGGCGTCCGGAGGCGCCGGATCCTCATCGCGGTGGTGTCGTTCGACGTCGCGGTGCTGCTGATCTGGAAGTACGCGGGCTTCGCGACCCAGCAGATCGCGGCGGTGGCCCACTGGTTCGGCGGCAGCGTGCCGGTGGCGAGCCTGGTGGTCCCGATCGGCATCTCGTTCTTCACGTTCCACCACATTTCGTACGTGGTCGACATCTACCGCGGCGAGCGTCCGGCCCTGCGCAACCCGGTGTCGTTCGCGGCGTACATCGCGATGTTCCCGCAGCTGGTGGCGGGCCCGATCGTGCGCTACCGGGAGATCGCCGACCAGCTCCCGCAGCTGCGCTCGCACCGCCTGGACGACATCGCGGCGGGCTTCCCCCGGTTCGCGCTGGGCCTGTGCAAGAAGACGATCATCGCGGACTCACTGAGCCCGCTGGTGGACGCGTGTTTCAAGGTCCCCTCGGACCAGATGACGTTCTCCACGGCCTGGCTGGGCGCGATCGGCTACACCCTCCAGCTGTTCTTCGACTTCTCGGGCTATTCGGACATGGCCATCGGCCTCGGCCGCATGCTGGGCTTCCGGCTGCCGGAGAACTTCGCGAGGCCGTATTCCTCGGTGACGATCACGGAGTTCTGGCGCCGCTGGCACATGAGCTTGAGCCGCTGGTTCCGCGACTACGTGTACATCCCCCTGGGCGGCAACCGCCACGGAGCGGCCAAGACGTATCGCAACCTCTGCATAGTGTTCGTCCTGACGGGCTTCTGGCACGGAGCCCAGTGGACGTTCCTGGTGTGGGGCTGTTACCACGGCGCACTCCTGGTGATCGAGCGCCGCTTCGGCCTGGACTTGGACCCATCGACACCGTGGAAGCGCTACCTCCGCAGGGCCCTGACGATGTTGCTGGTGGTGATCGGCTGGGTGTTCTTCAGGTCCCCGGACCTGGGCCACGCACTGTCGATGCTCGGCCACATGCTGATCCCCGACTTCGACGGCCTGGGAGCAGGGGTGCAGCAGGCATTCACGAACCAGCGCCTGGTGTTGCTCCTGGCGGCACTGGCCGTGTTCGCACTCCCGGCTCACCCGGTGACGGGCCCCCTGCTGGAGTCGAGCCGAAGCCGCCCGGCAACGGCCCTGCGCATCGGAGTAATGACGGCAGGCCTGCTGTACGCGGCAATTTTGATCGCAACAGGAACATTCAGCCCATTCTTGTATTACCAGTTCTAAAAACCACAAGCCGAAAGCCCCGAGAAGTGACGACCGAGCTGTCCAAGACCCCAGGCGTAATCCCGTACGTGGACAACCACAACGGCCCCCGCCGCCTCCTGACCGTAGAAATCCCCCACCTGGGCCACACGGTCCGCGCCTACGCACCGATAGCAAGCATCGACGGCCGCCAGTACATCGTCTCCTGGGGTTCGGTCTCCTTCGAGATCCCCGCCGACCGCAACGTCCACGTGAGCGTCCACCTCCAGACGAACAGCGGCCGCGACTACACGATCACCCCGTTCGCGTCGATCGTCCTGTCACCGCACCCAGCCCCGATGCGCCTGGTCGCCCAGTTCGCTCCCAGCCAAGGCCCCGAAGGCGCGCTCGTCCCCCTCGCCTGAGGAAGGCACCAGGGGCTCGCTCATCCGTTCAGTATCCCCAACCCGCTCACCCGAACGGCCCAAGCGTGAAATCCTGACCCGGTGCTGACCACGCGGTACCTCTTCCTCACCCGTCACGGTGAAGCGGGACCGGACGGAACGCTCACCGAAGCGGGCCGGCGCCAAGCCGTCCTGCTCGGACGCCGTCTCCGCGACGTCCCGGTCACCTCGATCCACCACGGCCCCCTGCCGCGGGCCGCACAGACCGCCCACCTCGTCGCCGCCCAGCTCCCGGACGTTCCCCTCCACGTCGAGAAAGCGGCCGGCGACTTCGTCCCGTACACGCCGAAGCGCGAGGAACTCCCGGAAACCTCCGGCGATCTCCTGCTCGCCTTCACCCGCCAATTCCCGCCCGCCGACGAAGAACTGGCCGCCGACGCCGAACGCCGGTTCAGCGGTCCCGTGCCGGGAAGCGAGCCGAGGTACGAAGTCCTCGTCACGCACAACTTCCTCGCCGGCTGGCTCATCCGCGCGGCCCAGGACGCACCGCCGTGGCGCTGGCTCACCCTCACCCACGCCAACGCCGGCCTGACCGTCATCCGGTACTCCCCAGGACGGCCCGCCGCGCTGCTGACCTACAACGACCTGAGCCACCTCCCCGCCGAACTGCGCTGGACCGGCTTCCCACCCGACTTCTACGTTCCGTAATCGGCAACCGCGAAGCGTGTCCGCCCCGGAAAACGGCTCTCGCCCGAATGGCCGAACGTGTCAGGATGCGTGGATGAACCCGGTTCCGGCGCCCACTTCCGGTCGGCTCGGCGACTACCTCGCCGCCGACGCCGTCGTCGACCACGAGCACCCGTCGATCCGCGCGCTCGCCGACTCTCTGCGCGCCGGCGGCGACGATCCCGCCGAAGCCGCCAGGACCGCCTTCCTCTTCGTGCGGGACGAGGTCGAGCACGTCATCGACGCCGGCGATCCGCGGGTCACCTGGCGGGCGTCGGACGTCCTGCGCGAGCGCGTCGGGATCTGCTACGCGAAGGCGCACCTGCTCGCCGCTTTGCTGCGGGCGCAAGGGATCCCGGCCGGCTTCTGCTACCAGGAGCTCTCCGCGCTGCACGGGCTCAATGCCGTTTACCTGCACGGCAAGTGGTCCCGGCTCGACGCCCGCGGCAACCGCACGGGTGCCGGCGGCGAGTTTTCGCTCGACGAAGAAAAACTGGCCTGGCCGGTCGACCTCGCCGGCGGTGAACGCGACCACCCGGAGATCCACCCGGCGCCCGCCCCGGTGGTGGTGGATTACCTGATGACCACCGAACCGGGCCCCGGCTGGTACGAAAAGGGGCTCCCGCACACGCTTTGATCATGGTTTTCCCTATTTTTCGGAAAACCGGCCGACTCGGTGAATTATTGCCGAGAGTGACGTCTGTCCGTCAGCCCTGTCCCCCGAACTTCTTATTTCGCACACCTCGGTAGGCGCGTAAAGTGACTCCCCGCGCTCGAACAGACACTTTACGCATACGTCCGTTCGGGTGGTTCGAGGGAGGTGAAGCACGTGGCCGCGGCTGGCGGACGCCTCCGCCGTACCCCACTGCAAGAGATCTTCTGGACCAGGACGAGCCTGCTCCTCACGGTGCTGGTCGTGGTCGCCGGCCTGAGCTTGTGGATCGCCGGCCTGATGGACCCCGGCACCGGGAAGAACCTGGTGACGTCGCTGGGCACCGGCACCCTGATCTCCGCGATCGTCGGGTTCGGCCAGACACTGATCACCGCCAGCGCGTCGCAGAAGGCACTCGTCACCCCGGTGATCGAGGAAAGCCGGCGCGCGCTGGAGGACCTGAGCGCCGAATACCGCGCGCTGAACAAGGAGTTCTTCCCCACCGACGTCTTCGAGGCGACGACCGATCCCGACCCCGCGTTCAACCGCGCGCTGATGGCCGACCTCGACGCGACCCGGCAGTACTTCTTCCGCGGTTTCTCCGGGCGGCACGCGGCCGCCCGGCTGTTGCTTTCCCGCACCGAACGGGAACTGCGGGCCGTCATCGCCGATCCGCGCGACGCGAGCTCGATCAGCGGGCGCGCCCGGTACCTGCTGCGGCGTGAAGCGGCCGACGTCGACTACGAACGGATCCAGACCCGGCTCGACGAAGAGATCCGGATCGGGCTCGTCGGCCTCTTCCTGGCGCGCAGCCGCTGCGCGTCGGTCGACATCACCGTGGTCGCCGACCCGCCGCTGGACCGGCTCGAGATGTTCGACGACAGCGTGTGGGTGTCGCTCTACAGCGACGTGCGCGGCGCCACCAAGCTGTACCCGCGGTCCCTGCGGTTCACCGAAGGTTCCTTCCTCTACAACATGGAACGCGCCGAATTCGTGCGCGTCTCGCAGTCCCGGACCGGCCGCCACTTCCGCATCACGTCCGCGACGACGCGGACGGATTTCCTGGCGCTGTTCGAAAAGATCACCGGATCCCCGTTGTCCGAGGAGCAGTTCCGCGAGCTGGAGGGCAAGTTCCACGCCTTCCGCGCGGAGTTCTCCGCAGTCGCCGAGCTAGGGAGCTGACCTTGCTCACCCGCCTGTCCCCCCTTTCCGAACTGGCCACGCGCCTGCGCACGGCCAGGTTCCCGCTCGCCGCGGACTGGCACGCGGTCGACGGCTGGTTCCGGCCGTGGGCCGCCCAGGCCGGGCTGCGGGAAGAGCTGCGCACGCAGCTCCGCGCGCTGTCCGCCGCGCAGGCCACCAAGGTCCTGCGCTCGTCCCGGGAAACGACCACCCACTTCGCCTGGTGCCTGCTCGATTCGCCGACCGACCCGTTTTCCTTCTGGCTGCACGAATACAAGGCGCAGCAGGACTGGCGGGAGGGGTACGCGGATTCGGTGCACAACCACCGGTACCACTTCTGCACCACGATCCTCCGTGGTGACTACCTGCACGAAAGGTACGAGACGACGATCGACGCCGGCACCGGGCTGATCACGTCCGCGCGGTTGCGCCGCCGGACGCGGTGCCTGGCCGGTGCGTGTGCCACCATGCTGGCCGACGAATTCCACCGGATCCCGGAAGCGGCCACCGGAACGATGACTTTCCTCGTCAAATCACGCCCGGTGAGCAGTTTCAGCTTGTCTTTCGATCCGGCCGGCGGAATCGGTCATCGTCACGTTCCGGTAGAGGTCCGATTGGGGGAATTGGCCGACCGCATCTAGCTACACACCGGCGTCAGCGGCGCTTACCATTACTCCACCCGTCTGAACACCACGGCCGGGATGGGAGAGGTGTATGCGCACGCAGGAAAGCACGATCGACAATGTGGTCGTCGGCGCCGTCGTCGGTGCCGTTGAAAGAAGGGTCCACCGGCTCTGCCGGGAGTACGCCGATCGGCTGCCGTTCCACGGGTGGCACCACGTGAATTTCGTCCGCACGAAGGCGGCCGGTTTCGCCCGGCACAACGGTGCCGACGCGGCGGTGGTGGAAGTGGCCGCGCTGGTGCACGACGTCAACTACCTGGTGCTCCGGAACTCGCCCGCCGCGGCGGGCCGGAGCCTGCGGCGGGAAATCCTCGTCGAATGCGGCGTTCCGGCGCGGATCGCGCGGTGGATCGACGAGATCGTCGACGAAGCGGAAATGGCCACGCGCGGCCGCGACATTTCGCTGGAAGCGCAGGCGCTGAGCGACGCGGACACGTTGTTCAAGGCGTTGCCGGTGACGCCGGTGGTGCTGGCGCACCGGTACCTGCGCGAGAACGGGCTGAGCCTGCGCGAGCTGGCGGACAAGATCGTCGGCGAGCAGTGCGACGTCCACGACGAGGGGTATTACTTCTACAACCCGGAGGCGGCGGCCACGTACTCCCGCTGGGCGACGGCGAACCTCCAGCTGTGGCGGTGCATCAAGGAGGCGGTGGACGACCCGACGGTGGCGGAGCTGCTGGACGCGGTCGCTTCTTAGCCCTGCCCGTAGCCCCGCAGCCGTTCGACAACGTTGGCGACCTCGGGCGGCGGCAGCAGGCTGGGCCGGCCGGCGCTCTGCGCGAGCAGCCACACGCGGCAGGCCCATTCGAGCTGCTGGGCGCGGTGGTAGGCGGCCTCGAGGCCGTCGCCGTAGGTGAGGGTGCCGTGGTTGGCCAGCAGGCAGCCACGGCGCCCTTCGAGCGCCTCCAGCACGGCGGCCGCGAGCTCCGGCGTGCCGTAGGTGGCGTAGCGCGCGACGCGCACCGAGGGACCGATAGTGGCGATGATGTAGTGGATCGGCGGAACCTCACGCACGAGCGTCGAGACGGCGGTGGCGTGCGGCGAGTGCGTGTGCACGACGGCGGTGACGGGCTCACTGTCCGGATCACGAACGTCCCAGTACACGGACAGGTGCATCGGCAGTTCACTGGTCGGCTTGAGCGAGCCATCGACAACCTGCCCCCCAAGATCGACGACGGCGATGTCGCCGGGAGTCAGGCTGGAGTAGGCAACCCCGGTGGGCGTGACGGCGACGAGATCACCGGCCCGCAGCGAGACGTTCCCGGAGGTACCGACAACCAGGCCATCACCGACCATCCGGCGCGCATAGGCACACACGGCGGCCCGCTCGGTCTCGAGGATCATGCGCAGGTCCCGTCTAGTGGGTGATCAGCAACTGAGCTGAACACTGCCAGCCACCCACAAGCTTCGGCCACCTCCCCGGACGGGGGATTTATTCGCTTTGCCGGGCCGGGCCGCTTCGGCGCCGGGGCGGTTACCCGCCGGGCCAGATCGGGCAGGGCAGGGCCAGGTTGGGTCGGGCAGGGGCAGGGCCAGGCCCAGGTCGGACCGGGTCGGACAGGGCCGGGCAGGGCCGGGCAGGGCCAGATCGGGCCAGGCCGGGCCGGGCCAGATCGGGCTAGGTCGGGTCGGGTCGGGCCAGGTCGGGTTGGGTCGAGTTGGGTCAGGCCGGGCCGGGCCGGGCCCGGCCGGGTCAGGTCAGGCCGGGCCAGGTCAGGCCGGGCCAGGTCAGGCCGGGCCAGGTCAGGCCGGGCGAGGTTGGGTTGGGTTGGGTCAGGTCGGGCGAGGTTGGGTTGGGTCGGGTCGGGTCGGGTCGGGTCGGGTCGGCAGAGGATCACGGGGCCGCAGGCCGCGGTTCGCCCGCCGCAGTCCGCGCGGCCGCAGGCCGCAGTCCGCCCGCCGCGGTCCGCGGTCCGCGCGGCCGCAGGCCGCAGTCCGCCCGCCGCAGGCCGCGGTCCGCCCGAAACCGGCACGCCGCGCACGACCGGCACCCCACCCAGACCTCCCCCGCCACCCCGATCCGAAGCCAAAACACGGACGGTGGTGGGGGGGGGCAGGACTCCAGGGGCGCCCGACACACCACCCACCCCCCCAAGGAAAAAAAGAAG
>NZ_JBFAZA010000022.1:125332-154998 GCF_040681595.1 Amycolatopsis sp. NPDC051716
GGTGCCGTGTCAAGGCACGCTTTCCCGCCTTGACACGGCACCACCGTCCGTAGTCACAATCCGGCTTCGGGGTGGTGGGACTCCCAAAATCCACAAACAACCCAAGCCAACGTGGATAACTAGGCCTTCGCCGGAGCAGCAGGAGCAGCCGGAGCAGCCGAAGGACCAGCGGAAGCCGCCGAAGCCTTCGGAGCGGGCGCAGGCTTCCGGTCCCCGTTCGCGGCCGGAGAGGCAGGGGCAGCAGGAGCAGCAGAGGCATCCTCCGCCGGTGCCAGCAGCCGCATGGCTTCCTTCACCGCCACATCCGTCGCCGCGATCCGCTCGGCCACCTTCGCCCGCAGGTCCACCGCCAGCTTCCGGTTCTGATCCGCCGAAGCCTGCGCCGCCTGGGCCGAAGCCAGCGCGGCCTCCGTCTCCTGCTTCTTCCGCGCGAACTCCTCCTCGAAGGCCTTCTTCCGCGCAGCCAGCTCCGCGGCCGCCTTCTGGTCCGCCTCCTCGCGCAGAGCAGCCGCCGCCGCCTCGGCCGCCGCGTCCGCTTCCTTGCGGGCTCGCTCGGCCGCCGCCGCCTGCTCGACCCTCTTCGCGCCCGCCGCCGCGTTCAGCTTCTCGATCTCGCCCCTCGCCTGCGACAGCAGGCGGGCGCGTTCCTCCTCCGCGTCCTTCGCCAGCTTGTCGGCCGTGCGGCGGGTCTCGTGCGCGTACTTGTCCGCCTGGTCGCGGGTCGATTCCGCGTCCGCCTCGGCGGCCGAACGCAGGTCCGCGATCTCCTCCTCGGCGAGCTGCATCATCATCCGGACGCGCTCGGCCATCGCGCCCGCGCCGGACGGGCTCGAGCTCATCCTGGCCAGGGCGGCCTTCGTCTCGGCCAGCTCCTTCTGCGCGTACGCGAGGGCCTTCGTCAGGTCCGAGGACGTCGCGACGGCGTCGTCGCGGTTGCGGGACGTCTCGCGCAGCTCCTTGGTCAGCTCGGCGAGACGCGCGTCGACCTGACGCTGGTTGTAGCCGCGGACACCGACGGCGAACTGGGCAGTCTTCGGAGCGGACTGGGGCTTCTCAGGCGCGACCATCGGGCCACCTTAATGAGCAAGGGTCCTTCGATGCGTACCGCCAAACGGATGCATCACGAATATTGGAACCCCCGGTGACGCATGGCATCCTGAACCGTCGGCCGGACGTGAGGAGTTCACTGTGGACATACCGGCCGTCCTCGCGGACATCGGCGCGCACTGGCCGGTCTACGCCACCATGCCGCTCATCGCCGCCCTGATCGGCTACCTCACCAAGCGCGTCGCCATCGAGATGATGTTCCGGCCCCTGGAGTTCGCCGGCGTCAAACCCTTCGGCTGGCAGGGCGTCATCCCGGCGAACGCGCGGCGGATGGCCACCACGGCCGTCGACCTGCTGACCCGCAACCTCGTCGACCCGCAGGAGATCTTCGCCCGGCTCGACCCGGAAGAAATGGTCAAAGAGCTCGAACCGCCCCTGCTGAAGGCCGTCGAGGAGGTCACGCGGGAGGTCATGGAGACCTACCAGCCGCGGCTCTGGGAACTGCTGCCGGCGCGGGCGCAGCAGTTGCTCGTCGACCAGATCCGCGCGCAGGCGCCGATCGTCGTCAAGCGGCTGCTGCGGGAGGTCTCGGCCAACATCGACGACGTCCTCGACGTCGACGACATGCTGATCAACGCCATGGTCCGCGACAAGTCGCTGACCTGCCGGCTGATCCGCGAGGTCGCCGCGCCCGAGTTCCGGTTCATCGCCCGCTCGGGGATCTGGTTCGGGTTCGTGATCGGGCTCGTCCAGTTCGCCGCCTGGGCGCTGACCAAAGAGCCGCTCATCATGCCGGTCTTCGGTTTCGTCACGGGCTTCGTCACGGACTGGCTCGCCCTCAAGATGATCTTCTACCCGCGCGAGCCCCGCGGGTTCGGCGTCTTCCGCTGGCAGGGCATGTTCCAGAAGCGCCGCCAGGAGGTCGCCGCCGACTACGGTGCGCTGATCGCCGACGAGGTGCTCACCGTGCGGAACGTGATGGAGGCCGTGCTCACCGGGCCGCGTGCCGACAAGCTGTTCGCCATGGTCACCCGCGAGGTCCAGCGCACGATCGACGCGCAGGCGAGCATCGCCAAGCCGCTCGTCGCGCTGACCATCGGCGGCCGGCAGTACCAGGAGATGAAGCGCGCGGCCGCCGCCAAAGCGATCGAATTCCTCCCCGAAACGGTGAAACACGTCGAGAGCTACGCCACCGGTGCCCTCGACGTCCGGAACACGATCGTCACGAAGATGCGGCAGCTGACCCCGCTCGAATTCGAGGGCATCCTGAGGCCGGCCTTCAAGCAGGACGAGTGGAAGCTCATCGCCGTCGGCGCGGTCATCGGCGGCCTGGTGGGCGAACTGCAGGTGCTCCTGCTGCTCGGGTAGCCGGTACGGTTTCGATCTCGGGATCACGAGGGAGGCCGGAATGGACGCTGTCCTGCACGACCTCGCCCTGCACTGGCCGCTGTACGCGGCGATGCCGTTCATCGCCGCGCTGATCGGGTACGTCACCAAGCGGGTCGCCATCGAGATGATGTTCCGGCCGCTGGAGTTCGTGGGGATCCCGCCGCTGCTCGGCTGGCAGGGCGTCGTCCCGAAGCACGGCGGGCGGATGGCCGCGGTCGCGACCGAGCTGCTGACGGCGAACCTGCTGGACCTCAAGGAGGTCCTGGGCCGGATCGACCCGGTGATCATCACCAGCGAGCTGGAACAGCCGCTGCTGCGCGCGGTCGGCCACATCGCCCGCGAGGTGCTGGCCGAGCACCACCCGCGGCTGTGGGAGGTCCTGCCGACGCTGGCGCAGGAGCTGCTGATCAAGCAGGTCCAGGCGTCGGCGCCGCGACTGGTGCGGGACTTCCTCGACGACGTCCGCGAGAACCTCGACGAGGTGCTCGACGTCCAGCACATGACGGTCCAGCGGCTGACCCGCGACAAGAAGCTGCTGGTGCGGCTGATCCGCGAGACGTCCCGCCCGGAGATGGCGTTCATCGCGCGGATGGGCATCTACTTCGGGTTCGGGCTGGGTCTCGTGCAGACGATCGTGTGGGCGTTCACGCGCGAGCCGTGGGTGCTGCCGGTGTTCGGCGGCGTCATCGGGCTGTGCACGGACTGGCTGGCGATCAAGCTGATCTTCGTCCCCCGCGAGCCGGTGCGCGTGGGCCGGGTGATCCTCCAGGGCAAGTTCCAGCGCCGGCGGGCCGAGGTGGCGCGCCAGTACGGCGAGCTGATCGCGACCGAGGTCCTCACCGTCCAGAACCTGCTCGACGCGATCCTGCGCGGCCCCCGCGCCGACCGGCTGGCCGCCCGCGTGGAGCACCTGGTGTCGGAAACGGTCGACGCGCAGATGCCCCTGGCCTGGACGGTGGGCGGCACGCGCCTGCGCGAAATGAAGCACGCGGCGGCCCGCAAGGCGCTGGAGCAGCTGCCGGACACGGCCCGGTACGCCGAGGGCTACCTGACCGAGGCGATGGACGTCGCGAAGGTGATCGAGCAGCGGATGCTGGCGTTGACGCCACTGGAGTTCGAAGGCCTGCTGCGGCCGGCGTTCCGGCAGGACGAGTGGAAGCTGATCGCCGTCGGCGGGGTGATCGGGTTCGTGGTCGGGGAGCTGCAGGTCCTGCTGATGCTCGGCTGACCGGGTGACGCCACTAAACCCGGCGACGACCCGCGCGTGATCCGGGTGGCCATCCGGCCGACCAGGACACGCAGAGGGGAACGCTATGAGGAAGCTCGTCACCGCGGTCGTTCTTTCGCTCACCGGCCTGTTCGCGGGAGCAGGCGTTGCGTCCGCCGACGTAATCGTGGCGCCGGGGCAGTTCGGGCACGTGTGCAGCGGCTACCAGTACGCCCCGGGCAATTCGGCGCTGTACTGGCAGTCGTGCGCCTGGGCGGACAACAACGAGGTCTACTTCACCCTCCACCTCGGCAACGCCTCGGACTACAACTGGATCCCGTCCCGGGTGAACATCGGCTTCTACAAGTCCGGCTCGTACTACCCGTGCGCCTACATCACGAACTTCGCCGTACCAGCCCGTTCCGTGCGGCAGACGCCGAGCAACACGTGCGTCCTGTCGCGCGCCCGCGCGGCCTACCAGTCCGTCGGCTACCCCGCCGGAGGCAACGCCGCGATCAGCGACACGCTCCAGGTGCAGTAGGTCAAGCGGCAGCGACGAGGTCCGGGGCCGGGTCCACCGTGCGGACCCGGGTCCGGCGGTCGCGCTGCCAGGCGAGCACCCGGCAGACGACGTAGATCAGGAACGAAATCGTCGTCACGAACGCGCTCACCGGCAGCCCCGGGGCCAGCGACAGGACGATCCCGCCCACCGCCGAGACCTCGGCGAACACCACCGACAGCACCGTCGCCTTCCAGGGGGACGCCGTCACGCGGGCCGCCGCCGCGGCGGGTGTCACCATCAGCGCCACCACCAGCAGCGAGCCGACCACCTTCACGCTCAGCGCCGTCGAGACGCCCACCAGCAGCGCGAACACCACCGTCAGCGTCTTCACCGGGACCCCGCGCGCCACGGCCACGTTCCGGTCCACCGAAGCGAACAGCAACGGCCGGTACACCAGCGCGAGCACCGCCAGCACCACCACCGACGACACCACGAACAACGTCAGGTTCGTCGAGTCGATCGTGATGATCTGGCCGGTCAGGATCCCGAACTTGTTCCCCTGCCGTCCTTTGTAGAGCGCCAGGAACAACACGCCCAGCCCCAGCCCGAAGGACAGGATCACGCCGATCACCGAGTCGCGGTCGGCGTCACGCGCGCCGAGGATGCCCAGCAGCAACGCCGCCACCACCGCGCCGATCAGGGCGCCGTACTCGACGCCGATCCCGAGCAGCAGGGCCGCCGCGCCGCCGGTGAACGCCAGCTCCGACGTCCCGTGCACCGCGAACGACATCCGCCGCATCACGATCAGCGGGCCCAGCACCCCCGCCACCAGGCCGAGGATCGCCGCGGCCAGCAGTGCCGTCTGGACGCCCTCGAGCTCGGTGATCAGCTCCCAGGTCTTGCCGAAGTCGAACAGATCCAAGACTCAGCCCACTTGCTCTTCGACGTCGTGTTCGTGGTGGTGCGGCTCGCCCTCGCACAACGAGCTCTGTGCGCCCGCGATGTGGATCTGGCCGCCGACCTTGAGCACCTCGACCCGGGTGCCGTACAGCTGCGAAAGCGTCTCGGTCGTCATGACCTCGTCCGGCTTGCCGATCCGGAACTGGCCGTTGACCAGGTAGAGGACGCGGTCGACGAACGGCAGCACCGGGTTGATCTCGTGCGTCACGAACAGCACCGCCGTCCCCGCCGACCGCCGCCGGGAGTCGATCAGCTCGCTGATCGCGCGCTGGTGCGCCAGGTCGAGCGACAGCAGCGGCTCGTCGCACAGCAGCACCTCGGGGTCGCCGACCAGGGCCTGCGCCACCCGCAGCCGCTGCTGCTCGCCGCCGGACAACCGGCCGACGGGCTGCTTCGCGTACCGGGTCGCCCCGACGGCGGAAACAGCCGAAGCGACCTGACGACGTCGTGCCGAGATGCCCGGGAACCCGAAACCCCAGCGGTGCCCGTCGAGCCCCAGCCCGACGAGGTCGACGCCGCGCAGCGTCAGCGACTCGTCGATCGCGCGCTGCTGCGGGATGTACCCGACCTTGCGGTTCGCGCCGCCCGGGCGGCCACCCGCGATCTCGACCGTGCCCGCCGACAGGTCCTGCATCCCGAGCAGGGCCTTGAGGAAGCTGCTCTTGCCCGAGCCGTTCGGCCCCAGCACGGCGAGGAACTCCCCCGGCTCGACGACGAGGTCCAGCCCCGACCAGAGGGTGCGGGGGCCGAAAGCGAGGCCCGCGCCGCGGACCCGGACCGCGGGGCGTACGTCGTCCGATACGGGTGGCATGGCTACTTCAACGCCCCAGCCAGCTCGTCGACTTCCCCGGTCATCCAGCCAATGTAGTCCGTCACACCCGCCGGGAGCGTTTCGGTCACGCCGACCACGCCGATCCCCGCTTCCTTCGCCTGCTTGACGACGTCCTGGGTCAGCGGCGTCACGGTCTGCTCGTTGTCGATCAGCGCCTTCACCTGCTTGGTGGCGATCAGCTGCTTGTAGGCGCTGACGGCGCCGGCCGGGACGTCGGTGTCGTTCTCCACCGCGTCCGAAAAGGCCTTGGGCGTCGCGTCGGTGATCTTCGCGCTCGCCAGCAGGTAGTGCGCGACCGGCTCGGTGACGACGACCTTGGTGCCCGGGTGGGTGGTCCCGAGCTCTTCGAGCCGCTTCTCGAGCGCGTCGACCTTCGCCTTGAACGCGGTCGCGTTGTCGGCGAACTGCTGCTTGGCCGCCGGCTTGAGCTCGCCCAGCTGCGCGGCGAGCTGGTCGGCGACCTTGCCGACGCCCGGCAGGTCGTACCAGACGTGCTCGTTCTCGTCGCCGGTCGCGGCGATGTCGTAGGCGACGAGCTTCTTCGCGCTCCCCGCCTGCTCGGTGAGCTTGCCGAAGAACTCGTCGTACCCGCCGCCGTTGGACAGCAGCAGCTGCGCGCCCTTCGCCGCGAGGGCGTCGTCCGCCGTCGTCTCGTAGGAGTGCGGGTCGGCCGACGGGTCGTGGATGACCGACTTGACCTCGACGTTTTGGCCGCCGACGGCGCTGGCCACGCTGCCCCAGACGTCGGTCGACGCGACGACCTCGACCTTGCCGTCGCTGCCCACCTGTGCGCCGCCGCCGTCGGAGGACGTCCCGCCGGAGCACGCGGCCAAGGCGAACACGGACAGGGCCGAAGCGGCGGCGAGCACGCTCCTGGTGCGGCGGGAACTCATCTGAAGAACTCTCCCTGTAAGGCACTGAGACGCTAATGGAAACCGTTGTCAGATTCACCTTACCCCATCCGGATGACTTTCTGGCCATCAGATCGTGCTTTGGTGTATGCGTCTCCGCGCATGCGGATCGAGACATCGACCACGCGGGGTGTCTCTTCAGGAAACCGATCTGAACCGTTACGGTTTGCTGATGGGACGTCCTATTCGCACCCGGAGGCAGGCGACACTGGCGTCGCTCGCGGCGGAGCTCGGTGTGTCCAGGACCACGGTGTCCAACGCCTACAACCGGCCGGACCAGCTGTCCCCCGAACTGCGCCGCCGCGTCCTCGAGACCGCGCGGCGCCTCGGCTACCCCGGTCCCGACCCGGTCGCCCGCTCCCTGCGCACGCGCAAGGCGGGCGCGGTCGGGCTGCTGCTCACCGAGAACCTCTCCTACGCCTTCCGCGACCCCGCCGCCGTCGGTGTCCTCGAAGGACTGGCGCTGGCCTGCGAAGACGCCGGCGTCGGCCTGCACCTGGTGCCGGCCAGCCCGGGCCGCGAGGACGTCGCCGCGGTGCACCGGGCGGGCGTCGACGGCTTCGTCGTCTACTCCGTGCCGGACGACGACCCGCACCTGGCCGCGGTGCTCGAGCGGCCGGTGCCGACGGTGATCATCGACCAGCCCAGCCTCGAGGGCATCGACCGCGTCGGCCCGGACGACGCCGCCGCCGTCGGCAAGATCGCCGAGCACCTGGTGACGCTGGGGCACCGGCAGGTCGGCGTGATCTGCATGCGGCTGGCCCGCGAGCGCAACGACGACTTCGTCTCCGCGACCCGGCAGAGCGGCGCGCACTTCCACGTCCAGCGCACCCGGTTGGAGGCACTGGCCGTCGCGTTCTCGGCGGCGGGCGTCGACTGGGCGGGCGTCCCGGTGGTCGAGCGCTTCGACCACACGGTGGACGACGGTGCGTCCGCGGCCCGCCAGCTGCTGGACGCCTACCCGCAGATCACCGCGGTGATCTGCACCTCGGACATCCTCGCGCTCGGCGCCATGGCCGAAGCCGAGCGCCGCGGGCTGCGGGTGCCGCAGGACCTCACGGTCACCGGCTTCGACGGCATCGCCGAAGCCGAGCGCATCGGGCTCACCACGGTCCACCAGCCGGTCCTAGAGAAGGGCAAGGTGGCCGGGCGGCTGCTGCTCAGCTCGGGCGAGCGGAGCGCACCCAAGACGATCACCCTCCCGACCGAGCTGCGCGTCGGCCGGACGTCGGCGCCGCCGCGAACCGTCGA
This sequence comes from Amycolatopsis sp. NPDC051716, assembly GCF_040681595.1. Lineage (NCBI taxonomy): Bacteria > Bacillati > Actinomycetota > Actinomycetes > Pseudonocardiales > Pseudonocardiaceae > Amycolatopsis > Amycolatopsis sp. NPDC051716. The sequence continues at coordinate 133,432 of NZ_JBFAZA010000022.1, forward strand.
GGAGCCGTGGTTCGGCGGATAACGTCGTGACGTTGCCCTTAGTGCATTGCCCGCCGGGGTACTCACCAGGTCAAATGGAGTGGTACGCCCGCGCCGCGGGGCCACTGGCCGGAAGGTGACCGATGACCTCGATCGACGTACTGCTCAAGCGCAACCAGGAACTCGGCGAGGTGACGCCCGGCGACCGGTCGTCGCCGAAGCCGTCCCTCCAGGTGGCCGTCCTGACCTGCATGGACGCCCGGATCCGGGTGTTCGAGCTGTTCGGCCTCCTGCAGGGCGAGTCGCACGTCCTCCGCAACGCGGGCGGCGTGGTGACCGACGACATGATCCGTTCGCTGGCCCTGTCCCAGCGCAAGCTGGGGACGCGCGAGGTGCTGATCGTCCAGCACACCGAGTGCGGCCTCTCGATGGTGACCGAGGACGACTTCAAGGACGAGCTCGAGAGCGACACGGGCCTGCGGCCGACGTGGTCGGTCGAGGCGTTCCGCAACGTCGAGAACAGCGTCCGGACGTCGGTGGAGCGGGTGCGGCGCAGTGCCTACCTGCCGCACACCGAGACCGTGCGCGGGTTCGTCTACGACGTGAAGACCGGGAAGCTCACCGAGGTCCAGTAGGCTATCGTTCCCACTCAGATGTTTTCGACATCCGAATGGGAAGAGCATGCGCATTCTCTTCGCCGGGCTCGCGTCCGCCGGTCACACGTACCCGATGGTCCCGCTCGCGCTCGCGGCGCGGGACGTCGGGCACGAGGTGCACTTCGCCGCCGGTGAGCACGTCCACGCGCCGCTGCACCGGCTCGGGCTGAACCCGTTCCGGCCCGCGGACTCGTTCTACGAGATCTACGCCGAAGACCTCGAACCGGACCTGGCCCGGTTGCGCCCGGACCTGGTCGTGCACGGCTGGGGCGTCCCGGAGGTGGGCGTCGCCGCGCGGCGCGCCGGGATCCCGGCGCTCTGGCACGGGTTCGGCCGGATGTTCCCGCGCGACATCGGGTTCGAGCGCCCCACCGGCGGCGCGCACCTCGACATCTGCCCGCCGTCGTTGCAGGAAGCGGACTTCCTCGTGACCGCCGAGCGCATCGCCCTGCGTCCCGTTCCCTTCGCCGAGCCGGGCGACTTCCGGGGGCCGCTGATCTACCTGACCCTCGGCACCGCCTTCGGCACCCCGGAGGTGCTCACGACGGCGATCCAAGGACTGGCCGCCCTCGACGTGCCCCTGGTGGTGGCCACCGGCCGGGTGCGTCCCGAGGACCTCGGGCCGGTACCGGACCACGTCACCCTGCGGGCCTGGGTGCCGCAGGCGGCGGTGGTGCCGCACGCCGACCTGGTCGTGCACCACGGCGGCAGCGGCACCACGCTGGGCGCGCTCGCCGCGGGCGTGCCGCAGCTCGTCCTGCCGCAGGGGGCCGACCAGTTCGCCAACGCCGACACACTCGTCGCCGCCGGTGCCGCACTGCGCCTCCTACCCGGCGAGCTGAGCGCCGACGCCGTCACCGAACAGGCCCGGAAGGCGTCCTCCTGCCGCGAGACGGCCCGCACGTTCGCCGACGAGATCGCCGCCATGCCGTCGCCGGACGAGGTCGCTCGCGAGCTGCCGAAGTACGCGAAGTAGCCTCCCGGCGTGGCTGTGGACGCTGACGTACTGCTCGACTGGTTCTCCGCGCACGGCCGGGATCTCCCGTGGCGCGAGCCCACCTGCTCGGCCTGGGGCGTCCTGGTCAGCGAAATCATGCTGCAGCAGACCCCCGTCGTCCGGGTGCAGCCCATCTGGCTCGAGTGGATGGCGCGCTGGCCGTTGCCCTCGGCGCTGGCCGCGTCGTCGCAGGGCGAGGTCGTGCGGGCGTGGGGCAAGCTCGGCTACCCGCGCCGCGCGCTGCGGCTGCACGAGGCCGCCGGGGTCATCGCGCGCGACCACGGGGACGTCGTTCCGTCCGATGTGGACACTCTGCTCGCGCTGCCCGGGATCGGCGCCTACACCGCGCGCGCCGTCGCCGCGTTCGCCTACGGCCGGCGGGCGCCGGTCGTCGACACGAACGTGCGGCGGGTCGTCGCGCGGGCGGTGCACGGCGCCGGCGATGCCGGGCCCGCGTCCAACACCCGGGACATGGCCGACGTCGAGGCCCTGCTGCCGGCCGAGGACGCGCCCGCCGCGCGCTTTTCGGCGGCGATCATGGAGCTGGGCGCGTTGATCTGCACCGCGCGCGCCCCGAAGTGTGCGGACTGCCCCATCTACGCCGAGTGCGCGTGGCAGCACGCCGGCCGGCCCGAGTACGCCGGCCCGGCCAAGCCGGTGCAGCGGTACGCGGGCACCGACCGGTACGTCCGCGGACGGCTGCTCGACGTGCTGCGCGGCAGCGAAGGCCCGGTCGACAAGGCCCGCCTCGACCCCGTCTGGCACGACGTCGGCCAGCGCGACCGCTGCCTGGACTCCCTGCTGGTCGACGGCCTGCTGGAGCAGACCCGCGACGGGCTGTTCGCACTCCCGGGCGAACACTGACGCGTTACGACCAAAGTTGGTCAATAGTTGTCATCGGCGCGTTCCGGAGTTACCGTTTCACCCATGGTCACTGTTGACCGCCGGACCCTGCTCAAGGCGGGGGTGACCGCGACCGCGGCCGGCGCACTGGGGATGACGACCACGGGAACGGCCGGCGCGGCCGTTCCGGCACCGACGATCCACCCGACGTCCGACTGGGGCGCCCGGCCCGCCACCGGCACGATCGTGGTGGAGAACCACAAGCCGACGTACATCGTCGTGCACCACGCGGTCGACCCGCCGATGAACGACGACTTCTCGCTGGCGCGCGCGTACTACGTCTCGCGCTACATCCAGAACCTGCACATGGACAAGAACGGCTGGATCGACAGCGGCCAGCAGTTCACGAACAGCCGCGGCGGGTTCATCACCGAAGGCCGCCACCGCAGCCTCGAGATCCTGCGCGGCGGCACGCAGCACGTCCAGGGCGCGAACGTCGGAAACCACAACAGCGAGGTCATCGGCATCGAGAACGAGGGCCTGTACAGCACGGTCGACGTACCGCCCGCCCTGTGGAACTCGCTGGTCTCGCTCGTCGCCTACATCGCGAGCCAGTACGGCATCGCCCCGGAGTTCATCAAGGGCCACCGCGACTTCAACTCGACCGAATGCCCCGGCCAGGTGCTCTACAACCGGCTGCCGGAGCTCCGGACGGCCGTCGGCCGCGTCCTCGGCGTCGCGGTCGCGCGTACCGAGGCCGAGTGGCCGCTGCTCAAGCCGGGCGACACGGGCCGGCAGGTGCAGGTGGCGCAGCAGTTCCTGCGGAACTCCGGGTTCGGCGTCCCCACCGACGGCGTCTTCGGGAAGTCCACAAAGGACGCAGTGACCGCTTTGTCCGTTCAGGCCGGGTTGGCCCGCGACACGTGCACCGCGGCCAAGGCGTCCGACGAGACCGGCTTCCTGGGCGCGGACATCTGGCCGCTGATCGTCCCCTCGGATCGCTCCACGGCGGCCTGGCGAGCGGACCTGGCCCGGTCCTGAAGGGTCGACACGCGTGATTGAAAGGTCAACACGCGTGATTGGAGGGTCGACACGGCGGCACAACGGCGTGCACGGCGTGTCGTCCCTCTGATCACGCGTGTCGACCCCGCAATCACGCGTGTCGTCCGGTTCAGCAGGTCAGGACCTGGGCGAGGAAGGCCTCCACCGCGCCGCGGTAGATCTCCGGGGCCTCGTCGTGGGGGAGGTGGGCCGAGCCCGGCACCACCAGGTGTTTCGCGCCCGGGACGCGGTCGGCGACGAGCGCCTGCTGGCCCGGCGGCATCGCCGTGTGCTCGCCCTCGACCAGCAGCAACGGGCAGCGGATCGCCTCGACGACGTCCCAGTAGTCCCGGCGGCCCCATTCGGCGGCGATCACGTACAGGTCTTCGAGGTCGGCGACCAGGTGGAACCCATCGGCACGCTCCTCGACGCAGTCCGCGAAGTACCCGCCCGCGTCGCCGAAGAACTCCCGGACGTGGTCGAGCGAGGAGAACGGCACGGGCCAGCTCTCGAAGTACCCGCGCCAGGTCTCCACGGTCCGGCCGCGCTGGTCCGGCGCGAAGTCCTCCGACACGACCGCGCGCACCAGCTCCGGGTGCCGCGCGGCGGTCGCCCAGGCGTGCAGGCCGCCCATGGAGTGCCCGATGAGCACCGCCGGGCCCGCGTCGAGGGTCCGCAGCGCTTCGGCGACGTCGTCGGCGAAGCGCTCGGTCGTCCACGGCCCGACGCGCGGCGCGGTTCCGTGGCCGCGCGCGTCCAGGCCGTACACCGCGCCGTAGGGCCGGAGCCACTCCGCGACCCGCCACCACGTCCGCGCCCGGCCCATCAGGCCGTGGAGCAGAACGATCGGCACGCCGCTGCCGCCGAAACAGAGCACGCGGCCACCTAACCACAAAACCCCTGGTGCGGAACGTGACCAAACCGTCGCTGTCCATCACCTATGGTGGTGGGTGTGCGCCGCCGACCCACCGCCCTGGCCGTCTGCGCCGCGGTGATCGTCGCCGCGGCGTGCGGAGGCGACGCAGTCGCCCTGCCGCCCGCGCCGCCTCCGCTGCCACCCATGCACCCGCTGCCGGGCGCGGCCGGCGCCGGCGACCCGTACTACCCCGACGACGGCAACGGCGGTTACGACGCGCTCGGCTACCAGGTCGACGTGAAGTACGACCCGCCGAGCGGGCACCTCGACGGCGACACCACGGTGACCGCGAAGGCCACCCAGGACCTGAGCCGGTTCGACCTCGACCTGCGCGGGCTGGACGTGCACGGCGTCGAGGTCGACGGCAAGCCGGCGAAGTTCAGCCGCGAGAAGACCTTCGAGCTGGTCATCACGCCACCGGCCCCGATCCGGGCCGGGACGACGTTCCGCACGCGGGTCCGCTACGGCGGCGACCCGGCCAAGACCCCGCACGACGGCGGCAGCGAGAACGGCTGGAAGCACTCGTCCGACGGCGGCGCGTACATGGTCGGCGAGCCGCACTCGGCGGCGTTCTGGTACCCGGCGAACGAAACCCCGCGCGACAAGGCCACCTTCACGCTCACCGCGCACGTCCCGGCGGGCTGGACGGTGCTCTCGAACGGCCGCGAAGGCCCGCCCGGCACCTGGACCGAAGTCAACCCGGTGGCGAGCTACCTGACGACGATCGCGATCGGCAAGTTCGGTGTCGACAGATCGACGTTGCCGGACGGCACCCCGGTGGTCTCGGCGTACGCGCCGGGCGTCGAAGGCCGCCGCGCGGTCGGCGACCGCCTGCCGGAGGTGCTCGGCTTCCTGACCGCCAAATTCGGCCCGTACCCGCAGTCGGCGGCGGGCGGGATCTTCCTGAACGAGGACGTCCCGTTCTCGCTCGAGACGCAGACCCGGCCGACGTACGCGAAGTGGGCCGACCTGCCGACGCTGGTGCACGAGAACGCCCACCAGTGGTTCGGCGACTCGGTCTCGGTGCGCAACTGGTCCGACGTCTGCCTGAACGAGTGCTTCGCGTCGTACTCGCAGTGGCTGTGGGCCGAGCGCGAGGGCCAGAACCTGGACGACCGCTACCGCGCGGCCATCGAGATCACCCGCGGCAGCACGGACTTCTGGGCGCAGAAGCTGGTCGACATGGGGCAGGGCCACGAGTTCGAAGGCGTCTACAACAAGGGCATCCTGGCCCTGCACGCCCTACGCCGCGAAATCGGCGACCCGGCGTTCGCGAAGCTGTTGCGCGAGTGGCCATCCCGCTACCGCCACGGCAACGCGACCTGGTCCGACTTCGAAGCCATGGCGACCCGCCTCGGCGGCAAGAACCTGCGGCCGTTCTTCGACACCTGGTTCCGCGGCACGAAGCTCCCGGCGGACGCCGACCTGTTCCCCGGCTCACTGCGCAGCTGAACTGCCCAGCAGCGACCGCGTCAGCGCACTTCGGGCATCCTGCATCTCCCGCAACGCCGTCGTCAGCTCCGCGTCCCCGACCACGACGTCCTCCTCCGGCCGCGCACCCAGCGCCAGCAGCGACGCCCGGCGCAACAGCTCCTTCGCGAACGACGCCGTCATCCCCGCCGTCGCCTCGACGACCGGGTCCAGGTCCGCCGTCAGCTTCAGGCCGCGCGCGTACAGCCGCAGCAGTGCTTCACGCCCGGCCGCGTCCGGCAGGGGGATCTCCACCGCCAGGTCGACGCGGCCCGGGCGGTCCGCGAGGGCCTTCTCCAGCTCGCTCGCCCGGTTGGTGGTGAGCAGGAACGTGACGTCGGCGTCGCCGCCCACGCCGTCCATCGCGTCGAGCAGCGTGAACAGCAGGGGCTGGACCATCGGGCCGTAGCTGCGGTCCTGCGCGATCAGGTCGACGTCCTCCAGCACGACCACGCTCGGCTGCAGCCGCCGCGCCAGCTCCGCGGCCTTGCCCACGAGCTTCATCGCCGTGCCGGTCAGGATGATCACCGTGGTGGCCGGCAGGCGGCCCATCAGGTAGCGGACCGTGTGCGTCTTGCCGGTGCCGGGCGGGCCGTGCAGCAGCAGCCCGCGCTTGAGGTGCTGGCCCGCCGCCAGCAGCCGCTCGCCGTGCTGCGCGATGCCGATCGTGTGCCGTTCGATCGCGTCGAGCACGCCGTCCGGCAGCACGACCTCCTCGACGGTCAGCGCCGGCCGCGGGAGGAACGTGAGCAGCTCGTTGCCGCGGTGCTCGCTGGTGCCGAAGGCCAGCACCTGGCCGCGCAGGAGGTCGCGCTCGGCCATCAGGCGCTCGACGCGGTCGCGCACTTCGGTGGCGGTCGCCCGCGACGTCGCCAGGACCTCCAGCCGGCACTGCTCCAGCCCCCACTGCGGGTTGGCGCCGCGGATCGCGAGCAGCACCGGCTCGCCGCCCGGGGCGTGCGTGCCGACCAGCCCGAGCTGCACCGCCTCGGTCGCGGCGTCGGGCCCGATCGCCGTGGTCGTGTAGTCCACCGACCCGAGCTCGTACATGCCGTGCCGGCGCGCGGTGGCGAGCATCCCGATCAGGTCTTCGTGCGTGCGCTGGCCGCCCGCGATGCCGAACCAGCCCACGGCCGTGCCGTGCGCCGCGAGGTAGGCGTCGACCCCGCTCTGGATGTTGGCGTGCTCCCACATCGGCCAGTTGCGGGTGACGACCACCACCTCCGGCAACGGCGCCCCGAGGTGGCCGGTCACGCGCTCGAGCAGTTCGCTGCCCCCGCCGCCCGCGACCTCGTCGGCCGTGGCGCGGACGATCCGGGCGAGATCGGTGGCGAGGTCGCGCTCGGTGCTCCCCATGTCTCCCACAGTGGCACGGATCACACTGCCGAGCCAACTATGGTGGAGGACATGAGTGTCGTGAAGATCAACGCGATCGAGGTTCCCGAGGGAGCCGGCCCCGAGCTGGAGAAGCGGTTCGCCGCGCGCATGCACTCCGTCGACCAGCAGCCGGGCTTCCTCGGCTTCGAGCTGCTGCGGCCGGTTTCCGGCGAGACGCGCTACTTCGTGTACACGAAGTGGGAGACCGAGGAGCACTACCAGGCGTGGGCGACCGGCGGCCCGGCCGCGGCGGCGCACGCGGGCGAGCGCGCCAAGCCCGTGTCCACCGGCGCGAACCTGCTCGAGTTCGAGGTCGTCCTCGGTTCGCAGCCGGGTGAGTGAGCTCGCCGCCAAGCTCCTGGACGGCGCCGGCGCGCTGCTGATCTGCGCCGGCGCCGGCATGGGCGTCGACTCCGGGCTGCCGGATTTCCGCGGCGGCGAAGGGTTCTGGCGCGCGTATCCGCCGTACGCCCGGCTCGGGCTGCGGTTCGAGGAGCTCGCCGACCCGCGGCACTTCGCCGGCGACCCCGAGCTGGCCTGGGGCTTCTACGGGCACCGGCTGGAGCTCTACCGCAAGACCGTGCCGCACGACGGCTTCCGGCTGCTGCGCGAGTTCGGCGCGAACCTGCCCCACGGCGCCCGCGTGTTCACGTCCAATGTGGACGGCCAGTTCCAGGCGGCGGGCTTCGAGTGCGTGGCCGAGGCGCACGGCTCCATCCACCACTTGCAGTGCCTGGCCGGGTGCACGGACGACATCTGGCCGGCCACCGGCGTCACCGTGCCGATCGACCCGGAAACGATGCGTGCGGTGCCGCCGCTGCCGTCGTGCCCCCGCTGCGGCGGCCTCGCCCGGCCCAACATCCTGATGTTCGGCGACGTCTCCTGGGTCCCGGACCGCAGCCAGGCGCAGCTGGACGAGCTGACGGCGTGGCGCCGGACCGCCCGGGACCTCGTGGTGGTGGAACTGGGCGCGGGCCAAGCCGTCCCGACGGTCCGCCGCTACGCCGAACTGGCCAGCGCGGCCACCGGCGCGCTGATCCGCATCAACCCGCGGGAACCCGAGATCCGGCACGGCCGGGGCGTGTCGATCGCCGCCGGAGCGCTGGAAACGCTGACGCGGCTCCTGCCGGGCTGATCACGGCAGGCGGACCTCGGCGAACACCGCCCGGTGATCGCTGCCGGCGACGTCGAACACGCGGTAGTCCAGCACCGCCGCGCGGTTGTCCACCGCCACGTGGTCGATCGTCACCACCGGCAGCGACGACGGCCACGTCGGGGCCAGTCCTTCGCCGCGCTCCTCCGCCGCGTCGCGGTAGCCGCGGGCCAGCACCGTGCGGTAGGCCGCGTGGTCCAGCGTCGCGTTGAAGTCGCCGGCCAGGATGCGCAGGCCGTGCTCGCCCGCCGGCTGCGAGAGGTCCTTGATCTCGCGCTCCCACCCCGGTGTGTCGACGTCCGGGGAGATCGGGTGGACGGCGACGATCTCGGCCACCACGCCGTCGCCCAGGTCGGCCTCCGCGCCCGGCTGCTTGGCCGCCGAGTCACCGGTCAGGTTGACCTCCTTCAGCGGGAAGCGGGCCGCGATCCCCGAGCCGAACGCGCCCGGCGCCGGGTGCAGCACCCGGTACGGCAGCACGTCGAACAGCCCGGCCGCGGTCAGCCGGTCGACCGCGGACGGCGTCATCTCGACCAGGTTCAGCACGTCGATCCGCTGCTCGCGCACCAGGTCGACGACGGCCTTCGGGTCCGCTCGGCCGTAGAGCAGGTTCGAAGCGAGGACGCGCAGGGTCTTGCCCTGCACGGCGCGTTGTTCGCTCGCCGACATCCGCGGCAGGACGAGGACGGCCAGCGCGAGCGCCAGCACCAGCGCGACCCCGCCGATCCACCACCGCCGCAACGCCAGCGCGAGCCCGCCGGCGAGCGCACCCGCGGCCGCCCCGAACGGCGTCAGCGCCAGGGCGATCAGCGTGTACCAGCCGCCGTCGAAGCCGAGCAGGCGCAGCGCCGCCAGCAGCGCCAACGGCACCACCGGGACCACCAGCAGGGCCGTGACGAGCGGGTTCTTCCGCCGCGACCGCGTCTCTTCCGCAAGCACCATGCTGCCGAGTATGCCGAGACCGGCGCCGGGCGGCCCGGGCGCCGACAACTCCTCCACAAGATCTCCACCAGCGCCTGCCAGCCGCTGACAGCGCGCTGTGCGTGGCCTGCCAGCGCGAACCCCCACTGTGATCACAGAAGCGACGAGTGAAGGAGGACGCCCATGTCGCACGCGATCCAGGCCGAGGGCCTGGTCAAGAAGTTCGGGGACACGACGGCGCTGGACGGGGTGGATCTCGAGGTCCCGTTCGGCCAGGTCGTGGGGGTGCTCGGGCCGAACGGCGCGGGCAAGACGACCGCCGTCCGGATCCTCGCGACCCTGATGAAACCGGACGCCGGCAGAGCCACGGTCGGGGGCTACGACGTGGTCGCCGACCCGGTCCGCGTCCGCAGCCTGATCGGGCTGACCGGGCAGTACGCGTCGGTCGACGAGGACCTCAACGGCATCGAGAACCTCGTCCTGATCGGACGGTTGTACGGCCACTCCCGCGCCCAGTCCAAGGCCCGCGCCGCCGAGCTGCTCGAGCGGTTCGAGCTGACCAAGGCGGCCAAGCGGCCGATCCGGACGTACTCGGGCGGCATGCGGCGGCGGCTGGACCTGGCCGCCAGCCTCGTCGGCCGGCCCGAGGTGCTCTACCTCGACGAACCGACCACCGGGCTCGACCCGCACGCCCGCAACGAGGTCTGGGACGTCGTCCGCGGCCTCGTCGCCGAAGGCGCGACGGTGCTGCTGACCACGCAGTACCTGGAGGAGGCCGACCAGCTGGCCGACAAGATCACCGTGTTCGACCACGGCCGGGTCGTCGCCGACGGCCGGGCCGACGAGCTGAAGCGCCGCGTCGGCGGGCAGACGCTGCAGGTCCGGCCGACCCAGCTGTCCGACATGGACGCCGTCAACCGGATCCTCGGCGACCTCTCCGGCGTCCGGCCGACCCGCGACGACGCCTCCGGGCTGCTCACCGCGCCGGTCAACGACCCGGTGCTGCTGTCCACCCTGGTCCGCAAGCTCGACGAGGCCGGGATCACCGCGGACGAGCTGGCGCTGCGGCTGCCCAGCCTCGACGAGGTGTTCCTCGCCCTCACCGGGCACACCGCCGAACAGTCCACCGAAGACAAGACCCTCGAAGGGAGCCTGGCATGACGACGCTGGCCCTCGACCGCCCGGCCCCACCGCGGCACATCAGCCCCGGCAAAGGCTTCCAGCACGCGCTTTCGCTGGCCTGGCGCGGCATCCTGAAGATCCGCAAGAACCCCGAACAGCTCGCCGACGTCACCTTGATGCCCATCGTCTTCCTGGTGATCTTCGTCTACCTGTTCGGCGGCGCGCTGTCCGGCTCGACCGACGCCTACCTGCAGATGGTCGTGCCCGGCATCATCGTGATGAACATCCTGCAGGCGTGCCTCACCGTGGGCACGAACCTCAACACCGACGTCACCAAGGGCGTGTTCGACCGGTTCCGGAGCATGCCGATCGCCCGCTCGGCACCCCTGATCGGTGCCGTGCTCGCCGACGTCGTGCGGTACGTCGTGTGCCTGGCGGTGCTGATGGTCGTGGCGACGATCATGGGCTACCGGATCGCGACCAGCCCCGGCGAGTTCGCCGTGGCGATCCTGCTCGCGCTGGCGTTCGGGCTGGCCTTCTGCTGGGCCTCGGTGTTCGTCGGCATGGTGATGAAGTCGCCGGGCTCGGCGCAGGCGCTGATGTTCGTCTTCATCATGCCGCTGACCTTCGGCAGCAACGTGTTCGTGCAGACGAACACCATGCCGGGCTGGCTGCGGGCGTGGGCGGACATCAGCCCGGTCAGCCTGATGGCGAACGCGCTGCGCGGCCTGATGAACGGCGGCGCGGTGGCCGGCCCGCTGACCGGGGCGCTGGCCTGGATGGCCGGTGCGGTGATCGTGTTCTTCCCGCTGGCCACCTGGGCCTACCGCCGGCGGGTCGGATAGGCGCCGACGCACGGGGGTGAGTCGCGCCAAGGGGAAGCCGGCGGGGACGTTCGCGGGGGCGGACGTCCCCGCCGGCACGTCCGCGGTCAGGCCGGGCCGAGCTCGGCCAGCAGCCGGGCGATCGCGTCCTTTTTGGACACCCGGCGGGCTTCTTCGTAGCGCGAGTCGTAGTCCGGGAGCGCCGCGCGCAGGGTGTCGATGAGCGCCCGGACCTCCGGGCTGCCACGGTCGAGCCGCCCGCGGATGACGGCGGACGCGGCGAGCAGCCGGGTCGCCGTTTCGGGACGGCCCTGCCGTTCACGGATGATCGCCAGCAGTTCCACCACCCCGGCCAGGTCGGGCATGTCGCCGCGCTGGTTCGTCGCCCGGATCGCGATGACCGCGTGCGGCTCGGCCTCGTCCGCCCGGCCCTGGGCCAGCAGGATCCGCGCCTCGAAGGCGTTGATGAACTCGTCGCCGATCCCGCCGGGGAACCAGTCGTCGCCACCCATCGCGGCGACGCGGTCGAGCAGCGCCCGTGCTTCGGCCAGCCGGTCCGTGCGCAGCAGCAGCTCGAGCCGGCCGAACATCAGGATGGCCCGGTGCTGCAGGTTCGTGATGCCTTCGCCGTAGCGCTCCGCCGCCTCCTGATCGCGCCAGGCACCCTCGAAGTCCCCGGCGCGCGCCCGCTCGACGGCCAGCCGCCACCAGTGCTGCACGGCGTCCTCGTACGACCGCAGCTCGATCGAAAGCGCGAGGCCCTGCTGGTAGGTCTCGATGGCCTTGGCGCTGTCGCCGTTCTGCGACAGCGAGTACGCCTTGAAGCTCAGCGTCATCGCGATGCCCCAGCGGTCGCCGACCGCCTCGAACCCGGCGTGGGCCAGGTCGCGTGCCCGGTCGGCCCCCTCGACGTCGCCCTCGTCGTCGAGCAGGAAGCTCTCCACCCAGTGCGCGCCGGCGCGGGTCCACTGGTCCGGGTGCCGCGCGGCCCGGCTCACCTCGCGGCCGGCGATCTCGCGATCCCCGCCCAGGAAGGCCAGCATCGGCAGCGCCACCGCGAGGCCCGGGTAGCGGTCCACCGCCTCGGTGCGCACGCAGGCGTCGACCAGGCGGAGGATCGCAGGCTGGTCCGACCGGACCGGGACCGCGTCCATGAGGTAGCCGAGCGCCCGGTAGGCGGCCAGGGCCGCCGGGGGCAGCCGGTCGCCGAACTCGAGGGTCTCGCGCAGCAGCGAGCCGATCCGCCCGCCCTGACCCAGGATGGTCAGGTACCAGAACATCCCGTCCAGCAACGCGACCGCGTTGTCCACATCGGACATCTCGATGGCCCCGCGCAGGGCGGCGATCATGTTGGCGCTCTCGGCTTCGTACTGGTCGATCGCCCGCAGCTGGTCGGCCGTGCGCAGCGTCGGCTCCAGCCGCTGGGCGAGTTCGGCGTAGTAGCGGGCCATCGCCCGGCGCGTGCGGTCGTGCTCCCCCGACTCCACCAGCCGCTCGGTGGCGTAGACCCGCAGCGTTTCGAGCATCCGGTACCGCGGCTCGCCACCGGCGTCCACGGTGTCCACTATGGACTTTTCGACCAGGCTGCCGAGCACGTACGGCACGTCGGCCGCGGGGAGCAGCTCGTCACCGCAGACGGCCTCGATCGGGGCCAGCTCCGCGCCACCGGCGAACACCGCGAGCCGCCGGGCCAGCACCAGCTCGGGCTCGGCCAGCAGTTCCCAGCTCCACTCGACAACCGCGCGCAGCGTCCGCTGCCGCGGCAACGCCGTCCGGCTGCCCGAGGTGAGCAGCCGGAACCGGTCGCCGAGCCGGCCGGCGATCTGGGCCACGGTCATCGACCGCAGCCGCGCCGCGGCCAGCTCCAGCGCCAGCGGCATCCCGTCGAGCCGGCGGCAGATCTGCCCGACGTGGTCCACAGTGGACTCGTCGAGGACGAAGTCGGGGCGGACCGCGGCGGCCCGGTCGAGGAACAGCCGGGTCGAATCGAGTTCGGCGGCCTCCGCGGGCGCGGCGCGTTCCGCGGGCACCGGCAGCGGGCCGAGCGGGCAGAGCGCCTCTCCGGTGATGGCCAGCGGCTCGCGGCTGGTGGCCAGGATCCGCAGCCGCGGTGCCCGGTGCAGCAGCTCGTCGGCCAGCCGCGCGGCGGCGTCGACGACGTGCTCGCAGTTGTCCAGGACCAGCAGTGCTTCCTCGCCGCCGAGCACCTCGACGGCCTGCGCCACGGGATCCGGCGGCCGCCGGTGGACCTCGGCCTCGGGGCGGATGTCGCGGACCTCGAGCGCGCCCAGCAGCGCACCGGCGACGTCGTCGGGGTCGCGGACGCCGGCCAGCGCGGCGAACCACACCCGGCCGCGCTGGTGCGTGGGGTGCCGCGACGCCGCCTCGGTGGCCAGCCGGGTCTTGCCCGCCCCGCCCGGCCCGGTCAGGGTGACCAGCCGGGCACCGCCGAGGAGCTCGGCCAGCAGCTTGAGCTCGTCGTCGCGGCCGACGAACGTGGTCAGCCGGGTCGGCAGCCGGTCGGCCACCGGCGAGGGCGGCGCGAACTCGCCGCGCAGCGCGGCGACGTGGATCTCCTGCAGCTCGGCCGAGGGGTCGACACCGAGCTGGTCGGCCAGGGTGCGGCGGATCCCGGCGTAGACGGCCAGCGCTTCCGGCTGCCGCCCGGCCGCGCACAGCGCGCGGATCCGCAGCCCGGTGAGCCGCTCGCGCAGCGGGTCGGCGTCGGCTGCCACGGCCAGGTCGGCCAAGACCGCCGCGTGCTCGCCCAGCCGGATCAGCGCTTCGAACCGGTCCTCGGCCGCCTCGGCCCGCAGCTCGGTGAGCCGCCGCGCCGGCGCCGGCGCGAAGGGCGCGTCGAGGACGTCGGCGAGGGCGGCGCCCTGCCACAGCGCGAGGGCCTCGGTGAGCAGGCCGGCGGCGCGCGCATCACGACCCGCGGCCAGCTCGCGGCGGCCCTCGGCGGCGAGCCGTTCGAACCGTTCGGCGTCGACGTCCCCGGCCGCCACCGCGAGCCGGTAGCCACCCGGCCCGGATTCGACGGCCACCGGCAGCACCTTCCGCAGCCGCGAGACCAGCGACTGCAAGGCGTTGGCCGCGTCGGCCGGCGGACCGGCGCCCCAAAGGCCGTCGACGAGCGCGTCGGCCGGGACCGCGCGCCCGGCGTCCAGCGCGAGCCTGGCCAGGAGCATGCGGAGGCGGGCGCCGCCGATGTCGATCGGCGTGCCGTCGTCTTCCGCCGCCCGCAGCGGGCCCAGCAGCGCAACGCGCATGTGCCCAGCTTTCCAGACGTCGGCCCGCCGCCGGGGCGGGCCGACGGAAGTGCTGATTATCCGGACAAATGCGACGCGGTCTCCCGGATCACCCGTTCGTGGCGATACGTTGCGGACGAGGTCCACCGACACGGACAGGAGCGTTCATGAGGGGACAGAAACCGGCCGTGGTGGCGGCCGCCGTGGTCGCCAGTCTCTGCCTGGGCACCGGCGTCGCCGCGGCCGGCGAAGGCTGGGGCGCGCCGAAGCCCGGCAGCGACGGCACCGGCGACAGCTACTACCCACAGGACGGCAACGGCGGCTACGACGTCGCCGACTACAACCTGAAGGTCACCTACGACCCGGCGTCGCACCAGCTGACCGGCAACCAGGACATCGCCGCGCGGGCGACGCAGTCGCTCAGTTCGTTCAACCTGGACCTGCACGGCCTGACCGTCGACTCGGTGAAGGTCGACGGCCGGGACGCGAAGTTCAGCCGCACCGGCGACCACGAGCTGGTCATCACGCCGTCGCGGGCGCTCTGGCGGGGCCAGCGCTTCAAGGTGAACATCGCCTACCACGGCGTGCCCGCGCCGATCGACGACCCGGCGCTCGGCAACAACGGCTGGCAGTTCGCCCAGGCGGGCGGCGCGTTCGTCGCCGGCGAGCCGAAGTCGGCCACCACCTGGTACCCGGTCAACGACACCCCGCTCGACAAGGCCACGTTCCACCTGGCCATCACCGTGCCCGACGAATGGGGCGTGATCTCCAACGGCCGCGAAAAGCCGTCGGTCAAGGCGCCGGGCGGCACCACGCACGTCTGGGCCGAAGAGACGCCGATCGTGCCGTACATGACGACGGTGGCGATCGACAAGTGGACCTTCGACCGCCAGAAGCGCAAGGACGGCACCCCGATCGTCAGCGCGTTCGCCCCCGGCACCCCGGACTCGACGAAGCAGGCCGAGGCGCGGCTGCCGGAGATCCTCGACTTCCTCGAGTCGAAGTTCGGCAAGTACCCGATCGACGCCGCGGGCGGCATCTTCCTCAACGAGCAGATCGGCTTCTCGCTGGAGACGATGAGCCGGCCGATCTACTCGGCGGGCTGGGCCGGCACGGTGCCGACGATCGTGCACGAGAACGCCCACCAGTGGTACGGCGACTCGGTCGCGGTCGCGCACTGGCGCGACGTCTGCCTCAACGAGTGCTTCGCCTCCTACGCCACCTGGCTGTGGAACGAGGGGAAGGAAGGCGTCGACCTGAACAAGCAGTACGCCGACAACGTCAAGAAGGCTTCCACGGCGTTCTGGAACGGGAAGCTGTACGACATGGGCCAGGGCCAGGAGTTCACGTACGTGTACTCGAAGGGCCCGATGATGCTGCACGCGCTGCGCAACTACATCGGTGAGCAGGCCTTCTCCTGGGTCCTGAAGACCTGGCCGTCGCTGCACCGCGACGGGAACGCGAGCATGCAGGAGTTCCAGCGGTTCACCGAATTCGCCGCGCACCGGAACCTCCAGGGCTTCTTCGACGCGTGGGTGTACGGCACCGGCAAGCCGGCCGACCAGTACCTCTACCCGGGTGGGCTGAAGCCCGCCGCCTGATAACGGTCGTCGTCGAGGCCACCCTGCGGACGTAGGGTGGCCTCGACGTTTTTCGCTCCACTCCGGGAGGCGGCATGGCCAGGGTGCTGATGACGGGGTTCGCGCCGTTCGGCGGCGAGCCGGTCAACCCGTCGTGGCAGGCGGTTTCGCTGGTGGGCGCGCGTCGTGACGACGTCGCGGCGGTGGAGCTGCCCTGCGAATTCGCGACGTCGCTGCCCACGCTGCGGCGGGCGCTGGAAGAGCACCGGCCGTCGCTGGTGGTCTGCGCCGGCCAGGCGGGCGGCCGCGCCGAGGTGACCCCGGAACGGGTGGCCGTCAACCTGATCGACGCCCGCATCCCCGACAACGCGGGCGCCCGGCCGGTGGACGCCCCGGTGGTCGCGGAGGGCCCGGCGGCGTACTTCACGACGCTGCCGGTGAAGGCCTGCGTGGCGGCGATCCGCGCGGCGGGCGTCCCGGCGTCGGTCTCCCACACCGCCGGGACGTACGTGTGCAACCAGGTGTTCTACGGGTTGATGCACCTGCTGGCCACGGAGTTCCCGGGCGTGCGCGGCGGGTTCGTGCACGTCCCGTTCAGCCCGGAGCAGGTCGCGGCCGCGAGCAAGCCCGAGCCGTCGCTGAGCGTGGACCGGATCGCCGACGCGCTGGAAACCTTGGCGGACACGGCGTTGCGGGTCACCGAGGACCTGAAGGTCAGCGCGGGCGCGGAGCACTAACCACCGCGGCCGGTGAGCTCGACGAACGCCGCCGGGCCCGGGACGTTGTGGTGGACCGTCAGGTTCGCGACCCGGTCGCCGCTCCGCGCCGGGGTGAAGCTGACGACCAGCGTGCAGCGGTGGCCCGGCGCCACCTCGTGACCGACGCACGCGCTCGCGTCCACCGCGAAGTCCGTGCTGTCCAGCTCGATCCCGCTGACCCGCAACGCGCTCGCGCCGACGCTGCGGACCGCCACCACGCAGGTCGTCGTCGTGTGCACGGGTGCCGCGGGGCAGGTGACCGACTCTGGGACGATGACCCGCGCTTCCGCGGCCACCTCCGGCACGCCGGGGAACGTCGCCGAGCGCCCGCGCACGAGGTCGAGCACCGTCACCCCGGTCACCGTCAGGACCAGCGCACCCGTTGCCAGCAGCAGGATCGCGATCGCCTTGATGCCGCGGGCGCTGCCGTCCTTGGCGGTGAACCCGCCGGCCGCCAGCACGGTGACCACCAGCGTGGAGATCAGCGTCGCCTCCGGGCCGGCCCCGATCGCCGCCGGGACGAGCGTGCCGAGCAGCGACGCCCCCACCGTGACCGCGAAGCCCGTCCAGGAGAAGCGTTCGGCCTCGCGCAACCGGCTCCGCACGGTCGGTGCGCGAGGTTCCGTCACCGTGCTCGTTCTCGTGGCTGTGCTCATGCAGGAAGGAGCGGCGAGCCTGCCCGCCACGGACGATTTTCGCCCGTTCGGCGGTACGGCAAGGCGCTCGTGATCTGGGGCACACCGTCCGCAAACGCCCCTGGCGGCCGATCGAACGGTGTTTACATGTCCCGACGCGCAGCCCGAAGAAGAGGTGAGTGATGATCGGATTCGAGACCGACCTGCAGGACCTGCGGGACTCGGCCGGAGCCCTCCAAGACGCGGCCGGTGCCGCGGAAACCGCGTCGAGCGGCCTGCGCGGCACCGACGTCCCCGTCGCCGGCGGTGGCGGCTTCCTCGGCGGTCTCGCCGGGATGTTCCCCGCGGACAACGCCTTCGGCCGCTCGCTGGGCATGCCCGCCGTCGCGGCGGCCTACAACGACCACCTGGCGAAGATCCAGAAGCTGGTCGCGCAGCTGCACCAGACCACCGCCGACACGAGCCACGCGCTGATGCGGGTGGCGGAGCTGTACGAACAGGCCGACGAGGACTCGAAGCGGCACGTCAACCGCGCGGCCGCGGGCCTGGAAGGGAACTGAGGACGTGGACGGCTACTTCGACACCGGCCTCGACGCCGAGCCGATGTCCAGCGGTGAAGATCGCCGCGCCGAACTCCTCGAGGGCGTGTCCGAGGACCTGAAGGACGGCGCGAACGACGCACTGGACGCGCTCGAAGTCCTGCGGATGACCGAGATCTGGCTGTTCGGCTTCGACGACTCGAACGAGAACTTCCGGAAGATGCAAGACGACACGGCCGCCGTCTACCGCGAGTTCTCCGACGCCGACATCGACCACGAGTCGGCGTCGGGCCTGCAGAGCCTGATCATGAAGCACGACGCCGTCTGGAAGCAGCTGCAGCGCGACTCGAGGCCGAAGCTCGACGACGCCCGGCAGTTCCTCGACGTCTGGCGCGGCTCGGCCGCGAACGCGGTCAAGGCCTACCTCAACCAGCTGGCCGACGCCTTCACCGAGGTCGAAACCAAGATCACCGTGCTGGAGAGCGACGTCGTGGCGGCGCGCGAAGCCATCGCCTCGGCCCGGCAGGACCTGAGCAACCTCGGCACCACGTTCCTGGAGACGGCGAAGAAGTACCAGGAAGACCAGTCCCGCAAGCGCGAAGCCGCGATGTCGAAGGTGCTCGCGGCGACCTTCGCGGGCGCGGTCGCCGGGCTGCTCACCGTGGCCAGCGCCGGCGTCGCGGCCCCGGCGGGCGCGGCGATCTTCACCGCGGCCAACGGCGCGCTGGTGGCCGGGAACGCCGCCGGTGGCGCGATCAGCGCGATCGTGGCGAACCAGACGGAGATCACCGGCGACAACGCGTTCGACCTGCACCAGAGCTTCCTCGACAGCGCGGGCAAGATCCGCGACGGTGCCGGTGAGGCGGCCCGGACGCTGGCGAACCGCATCGGCGACGAAGCCGTCGACCTGCCGAAGATCCCCGACCCGCCGGACGTCAGCCCGGGCTCGAGCTTCGACCCGGACAACTTCGAGACCGAGCACACCTCGCGGCAGACGGAGAAGAACGTCCGCGACGAGCACGTCGACATCGCTCCCGACGGCGAGGTCTCGCGGGACGACGGCCACCTGGGGCTGATGCATGGCTGACCGTCCGGCGAAACCGGACCGCGAAACCCTGCTCGCCGAGCTCGACGCGCTGTCGGCGACGGCGACGTCCGCCGACGGCGCGGTTTCGCTGTCGGTCAACACCGACGGCGTGCTGACCCGGCTGCGGCTCACCGACGCCGTCTCGGGGATGTCGCCGTCGGAGCTCGCGAACGCCGTCCTGCGCACGTACGTCGAGGCCCAGCGCGAGTCGGCGAAGCGGACCGGGCAGCTGTTGGCGCCACTGGGCACCGGCGGCTACCTGATGGACCGGCTGCGCTGGCGGGTGCGGTTCGAGCCGGAACCGGTGCCCGTCGCCCTTCCGACGCCTTCTCCGGCGGCTCCGGCCACGGATGGCAAGGTGCTGCGGGACCGGTCTTCGGAGGCCGCGGCCGCCGCGCCGCCGTCCGGGCCGGTAGCGGACGACGACTGGTACGCCGGCGGCATGCGGTTCGACAAGGCCTGGTGAGCCGTCAGGCCGGCTTGACCTCGCGGATGAAGCCGGCGATCAGATCATCGAGGCGGCTGGGATCTTCCGTGAGGTAGATCGCGGCCACCCGGCGCTCCTCCACGCCGAAGAGCACGATCGACGACTTCTTGTCGGCAGTGGCGACGTACTCGCCGTGCAGCCCGCCGCCGGCCCAGGCGCCGCGGCCGACGGCGCTGCCGGCGGCCGGCAGCTTCGTGTTCACCTCGACGTCCTTGATCGTCAAGCCCTGGTAGTAGCTGACACTGCCGCCCGTGAAGTCGCAGATGACCGCGAGCCGGGCGCCCAGCAGCTGGCCGATGTGGTCGATTTCCTTGCAGGTGCTCCGATCCGGGACGGCCCCGGCCAGTGTGCGCAGGCACGGGGTGAAGCCGGCCCGGTCGCGCTGCGCCGTCTGCGTGCAGTCCGCCGCGGCTTCCGCGGCCTGGCCGCGGATGACGAACACGACGACGGTGGCCACGACCGCGGCGACCAGGAGCACGGCGAGCGCGAGGAACCAGCGCCGGGGTTTCCGGCGCGGCTCCGGCGGCGGCGGGTGCTGCGGCGGCCGCGGGGGCTGCTGCTGCCACGGTTGCGGCCGTGGCGGCGTCACGGGCGGGCGGACGGGCGCGAACGCGGGCACGGTGAGGTCGGTGGTGGTGCCCAGCGGAACGTGGTGGAGCCCGAACGCGACGGCCGTCTCGGGCTGGTCCTGCGTGGTCGGCGCGACGCCGAGCTGCCGACCGAGCAGCGTGGCCAGCAGCGGCATCCGGCTCGGCCCGCCGACGAGGTAGACCCCGGCGAGCTGCGCGGGCGTGAGGCCGGCGCGGCGGATCGTGGTGGCGAGCAGCTCGGCGCTGCGCAGCAAGCTGGGCCGCACCAGCGCTTCGAGCTCGTCCCGGCTGACGAGGACGTCCCCGAACGGCTCGGCCATCGGCACGTGGGTCTGCGCGTGCCGGGAGAGGCTTTCCTTGGCGTCACGGACATCCTGCAGCAACGCGCGGCGCGTGCGGCGGTCCGCGGTGGTCTGCGGCCGCAGGAGACGTTGCCACTGCGCCGGATCGGCGTGCGAGACGGAACGTCCGATGTGGACGAGCAGGGCCTGGTCGATGTCGAGGCTGCCGAGATCGGGCAGGCCGTCTTCGGCGAGCACGGTGAAGCCCTGCCGGGTGATTCCGACGACGGCGCAGTCGAAGGTGCCGGCCCCGAGGTCGTAAACGCCGATGGGGCCGCCGGCCCGGCTTCCCAGGCTGGCGTAGTGGGCAGCGGCGGCCACCGGTTCGGGGATCAGCCGCACGTCGGCGAACCGGGCCTTCGCGGCGGCGGCCCGGAGGACGTCCTGCCGGCCGGCACCCCAGCCGGCGGGGTGCGAAATCCGGGTCTGCGCGGGTGGGCGGCCGAGCTGCCGTTCGGCTTCCTCGCCCATCCGGCGCAGGACGGCGGCGAAGGCGTCGGCGATGTCGACGTCGGTTTCGCCGAGCCGGAGAGTGCCTTCGTCGATGCGCCGCTTGGGGTTCGGCTCGAACCGGCTGGGGTCGAGCCGCGCCCGCCGTTCGGCGTCCTGGCCGACGACGAGCAGGCCGTCATCGTTGACGTAGACGGCGGAAGACATCGTGACGGACCCGTCGACCTCGATGGCCCGCGGTCCACGCCCGAAGGCGGAGAGGACCCCGACGGTGCTGGAAGTCCCGAAGTCGATCGAGAGCACGTCCACGCGGATTCCCCCTCCCAAGGTCCGCGGGCATCGTCTCACGGGCTTGGACAGCGAGAAGGGCGGCTCCCCACTCGGGGAACCGCCCTCCTGGCGGACTACGCGGCGATCACTCGCCTTCGGCTTCGCCGCCCTGTTCTTCGTGGCCCGCGCCGATGCTGACCGGCGGGGCGTCCGGGATGGACGAGGGCCGGCGTTCACCGCGGAAGGTGAACTTCGCCTGGTCGTCCTTGTCCTCGGGGTT
>NZ_JBFAZA010000023.1:0-154366 GCF_040681595.1 Amycolatopsis sp. NPDC051716
AGAACCCCAAGCCGTTCGTGTGGACCAAGACCGCCGAAGAGATCATCGACTCACTCGCACGATATTGCCGACGAATTTCAGGTGCGGGTCACTAGTGTGTCTGCAGCCTTCGGTGTCACCGCGCCAGTACGGTTGTCTGCCATGACGGGACTGCCGCAGCGGCTGGTGGACGAGCTCGCGGAAATCGGGCTGGCTGATGTTGACCACGACGAGCCTGGCGAGGGACTCCGCCAGCTCGAAGTGCTTCTCGCGACGAACGCCGGCTCGTTGCCGATCGACAAGGTCGTCGCTGTCCGTGTCGCCGGTGACGGCGAGCTCGTCGAGCAGTTCCGGAAAACCGGGCAGCTGACGGACACCGTGCTGGGGGTCGCATTGGTGGACTTGCGCGCCGACGACAGGGTCACGGCGGTGTCCGAGGAGTTCTGGGAGTTGTTGGTCGCGCCACCTCCTGAGCGCGTTTCCGTCGGTCTGGTTTTCGGGTGGAGGACGACCGGATGGGAGGCTGTGTGGCTGGGCTACCGAGCAGAGAGTGAGAGCACGGCATCGGTACTGAGCGAGTTCCTCGGTATCGAGGCTGAAAAGGTCTCACCGATCGCTGCCCCCAAGTACCGGCTCGAGCTCGACGAACGCGTTCGACGCATGCTCAAGGTGTCCGTTCGGTCGCGTCCCGCCGTGATGCTCGTGGGCCCACCCGGTACTGGAAAGACGCACTTGCTCACGGAGTTGGTCGCCGCCATCAGCAAGAATCCGTCAGCTCACGGGCTGACTCGGCTTCGAAAACCGATGCTGGTCACCCCCGATGAGTCTTGGACCGTCCGGGAACTGGTCGGTGGCGACACCGTGGACGACCAGGGGCGGCTCCGCTTCAGCCCCGGGCACGTGCTGGAGGCCATCCACCGAGATCGGTGGCTGATCTTGGACGAGGCGAACCGCGCGGATCTCGATCGCATCTTCGCGGGTTTGTTCACCTGGTTGTCCGGCCAAACGGTCGAAGTGGGCCGCGCAAGCGCTGAGCCGGGAGCCAGCAAGATCATGTTGGGCTGGGCCGAGACGCCGCACAGCCAGGTCATCGGAGCGAGCCGCCTGCGGCGCGGTGGCGCGGGTGGCGGGCCGATCAGCTACCTGGCCGGCACCGACTGGCGACTTCTGGGGACGTACAACGCCGTGGACGCGCAGCGGGTCTTCCGCTTCGGGCAGGCGTTGGGGCGGCGGTTCGATCACATTCCCGTGCCGATCCCGGAAGTCGAGGCCTTCACACGGGCGCTTCAGACACGTCTGGACGAACTCGGGCCGGCACTGGACGCATCCGAAAAGGCGACGTTGGCGTCGATCCTTTCCGCAATCTACCGCTCTCACACCGAGGTGCGGAGCGAGGCGATGGGGCCGGCCGCGCTGCTGTCGATTCCATTCTACGTTGCGGCCGGGAGGCGAGACGACAGTGCGGTGCCGCTGACGCAACTCGTCGCGGAAGCCTACTTGAGCAGCATGGGTACCTGGCTGGCCGTGCTCGGCGATGACCTGGATCGATTGGGGGAAGACCTGAGTCGAACAGAGGTCCTCGGCGGGGAGTGGGGCTGGGTCAGCAGTCGGCTGCGTGAACTGCAGTGACGGCGCCAAACGTCGAAAAGCCGACTTTGTCGATCCCGTGGGAGGGCGTACGGGAACTCTTCCACAGCTGGTCGGGAAAGGGTGACCTTTTCGCCGGGTTGGCTGCCGTACTGCGGAACGACGAATTCAGCCGGTGGACGAAGCGCGAAGTAGAACGGCGTGCCCACCGGGTGCTCTTCGAGAATTGCTGCCAGAGCCTGCAGCGCATGCCCGTCCGGGTGCGTGATTGGTTGGCCATCATCCCGGTTCACTCGCGGGTGTCCCGAGTGGCGAGTCCTGCGCCGCAAGGTCGGATCGATTGGGCGGCTACCCGGCAGACCGGCTGGCCACCCCGAGAGTTCGTGGGACGTACTCGGCAGCGGACGTCCGACGAGGCGTTGCTGGGTGCGCTGCGGTGGACCGTCGAACGCATGCTCCTCGTGTACCGCGATGCGTCCTTCAGGGATTTGCGCCGGAAGAAGCCACTCGTCGACGAGCAGTTGGAAGCGCTTGACCAGCTCGTGAAGCGGCCCGAATTGCAACAGGTCGCCTCGGCTCTGCCGGACTCGGCTGTGATCAAGGATCTCCGCCGATCCGGGCCGAACTGGCGGATCGTTGCCGATCTCGCCGACCTCCTGCGTCAAGAAGAAGGTCCTGATCTGATCGCGCTGGCCAAAGCGCAGATCATGCCGGACGAAGATCTGGCGTCGGCGCTCTTCCACCTCGGCGTCTTCGGTCTCGTCCTCACCTCACTGAGAGCGGACGGCTATCGACCGGTCAGTTTGCGTCCGCTCCACGGCGGCGCCAGCGGAGCTGCCTACGAGGTGGAGTTCGCCGGGCAGACTTGGTACCTGTGGTTCGAAGCCGGGGGCCTGTGGCCGAAGTACGGCCAGGTCGAGCCGTACGTGGAGGCGACGAGCGGACTGCTGCGCCCAGGCCAGACGAAGAGCCCCGACATCATGCTCATCAACGAAGAAAGTCGCCGCGCGCTCATCATCGAATGCAAGTACAGCAGGGATCACAAGTACATCCGAAGTGGTTACAGTCAAGCACTGGCTTACCTGACCGAAGCGCGGACAAGCATGATCGACCTCGGTGTCGCGTTCGTGGTGGCCCCGAGCGAGATGGTTTCGACCCTGAGTACAGGCGACACCTTGGTGGGACCTGTCTCCTTCTGCGCTCCCGAGCAACTCAAGGGTGCGTTCATGGCCGCATTTGCCGAGCTTTGCCGATAGCTTGCGGCTGCCGTCACACTTCGGTCTTCTCCCTGACCGGCAGTTCCGGGCTCGCGCCCCACGCCAGTTCGGTGACCACCCGCACCGCGGCCGGAACCGCGGCCCCGACGGCGGGGGACAGCCCGATCCCGCCGTCGACGCACGCCGGTTCGCAGCCCAGGACCAGGACCCGGCCCGCGTCGCCGCCCAAGAGGCGGAGGAGGCGGACGACCGCGTCGCCGGGCAGGTCGTGCGCCTCGGTTGCCTCCGTCAGGGACAGCGTGCCCGGTGGCCCGCCGTGCGGGGTCGCGTCGAGCAGGATCGTCGTGTCGTAGCCGCCGGTCAGGTCGTACGCCAGGTGGACCGTGGCGATGTCGTAGTCGGCGATCTGCACCCACGGGGGCAAGCCCGCCCGGTCCAGTTCCCTGAGCACTTCGACACCGAAGCCGTCGTCGTGCAGGAAGACGTTGCCGATACTCGCGACCAGGACACGTGGCCTCATTGCGCGACCTCCAGGGGTGCGCTCTCAGGCTAGAACTGTGAAATGGATCACACAATAGTTGTGACCCTCACAAGACGGTCAGTGCTGGTGCTCCCGCTCGTCCTGCACGGTCTCCGCGCGGGCCAG
Source organism: Amycolatopsis sp. NPDC051716 (assembly GCF_040681595.1). NCBI lineage: Bacteria > Bacillati > Actinomycetota > Actinomycetes > Pseudonocardiales > Pseudonocardiaceae > Amycolatopsis > Amycolatopsis sp. NPDC051716. Next base: position 3,430 of record NZ_JBFAZA010000023.1, read on the forward strand.
CCACAGCTCGGCCTCGTGGGCGGCACCGCGCGCCCGCAGCATGCGCGCCAGGCTCAACATGCCCTGGACGTCGCCCGTCTCGGCGGCCCGGCGGAACCACTGCTCGGCCGTCGCCAGGTCGTCGCGGTGCTCGGCGAGGTGGCCGAGGTTGGTGAGCGCCGGGATGCTGCCGTGCTCGGCGGCCTTGCGGTACCAAGCAGCGGCCTCTCCCTCGTCGCCACGGTTGCGGGCCAGCACGCCCAGGTTGGTCATCGCCGCCGGGTCGCCGCGCTCGGCGGCGTCGAGGTACCACGTCTCGGCCTCTTCGACGTCGCCGCGGCGGTGCAGCAGCAGCCCCAGCCGGGTGATCGCCTCGACGTGGCCGCCGCTCGCGCCCCGGCGGTACCACGATTCGGCGTCGCCCGGCCGGCCGAGCCGTTCGGCCTGCCTGCCGAGCTGGCAGGTGGCCGCGAGGTCGCCGGCCTGCACGGCGGAGCGCCACCAGCGGGCCGCCTCGGCGGCCTGGCCGCGGTCGCGCAGCACGACGCCCAGGTCGATCATCGCGCCGGTGAAGCCCGCTTCGGCGGCCTGGCGCAGCCACGCCTCGGCCTCGTCGCCCTTCCCGTCTTCCCGCAGCAGACGTCCGAGCGCGGCCATCGACGGCAGGTCGCCGGTCCGGGCCGCCTCGCCGTACCAGTGCCGGGCGTCGTCGCGCTTGCCGCGCCGCTCGCAGGACTTGGCGAGGTGCTGCATCCCGTGCGGCTCGCCGGCCAGGGCGGCCTCGTGGTACCAGCGCTCGGCCTCCTCCGGCGCGCCGCGCTCGGCGAGGAGGTGGGCCAGCGCCGTCATCGAAACGCGGTCGCCGCCCATGGCGGCCTTGCGGTACCACGACTCGGCCTCGGGCAGCTCTCCGCGCTCGCGCATCGCCGCACCCATCCGGGCCATGGCGACGACGTTGCCGCCTTCCGCGGCTTTGCGCTGGAAAAACTCGTCGAACTTCTTGAGCCGGCCGGGCATCGGCTGCTCCCTCCGGATGGGTCCTGCTCCGGTAGTCGCAGAAGATCGGCTCCGTGTGACAGCTCCGCCGTGGGTGGGCGACGTCACATTCGCGCCAGGTCATCGTGTCGGCGCGGTTGTCCCGCGTCGGCAGAGGTGACACTACGCCGCGCGACCGTGCAGGTGAGAGGGGAAAATCGTGGCAGCCCGAAGCTTTCGGCTGAGCGTGACGCAGCGAACCCTGCTGGTAGTCGCGATCTTGGCCGTCGCGCTCTTCGGGTACTGGGCGACGAGAGGTGCGGGCGCGGCGCCGCCGACGTCGGGTGCGCCGGTACCGGTGAGCGCGGCCGACGCGCAGAAGCAGCTCGACGAGCTCGCCATCGCCGCGCGGACGTCCATGGACGGCTATTCGCGCGAGAAGTTCCCCCATTGGGACAGCCAGGGTTCCGGCTGCGACACCCGCGAAGTCGTCCTCAAGCGCGACGGCAAGGACGTCCAGACCGACAAGGACTGCAGGCCGACGTCCGGGACGTGGACCAGCGTCTACGACGAGGAGACCTGGACGAAGGCCACCGACGTCGACATCGACCACATGGTCCCGCTCGGCCAGGCCTGGGCGAGCGGCGCGAAGTCGTGGACGACCGAGAAGCGCGAGCAGTTCGCCAACGACCTCACCCGGCCGCAGCTGTTCGCCGTCACCGACAACCTCAACCAGCAGAAGAGCGACAAGGCGCCCGACCAGTGGAAGCCGCCGCTGGTGGCGTTCTGGTGCACCTACGCGACCGACTGGATCGTCGTGAAGCACTACTACGGGCTCACCGTCACGCAGGGCGAGAAAACCGCCTTGACCGACATGTTGCGTCGCTGCTGAGCTGGGCGTGTGACGACTTTCGCGCTGATCCACGGAGGCGGCGGCAGCGGCTGGGACTTCCACCTGCTCGTGCCGGAGCTGGCTGCCCGCGGGCACGACGCGGTCGCCCCGGACCTGCCGATCACCGACTCCTCGGCCGGGCTGGCCGAGTTCACCGAGACGGTGCTGGACGCGCTGGGCGACCGCACGGACGTCGCCGTCGTCGGCCATTCGTACGGCGGGTTCACCGCGCCGCTGGTCGCGGCGAAGCTCCGGGCGCGGCTGCTGGTGTACCTGGCCGGGATGATCCCGGCGCCGGGGGAGCCGCCGGGCCGGTGGTGGGGCAACACGGGCTTCGCGTCGCCGAAGGGCCTGACCGAGACCGAGCAGTTCTTCAACGGCGTCCCGGCGGCGCTCGCCGAGGCGTGCCAGGCGCACGGGCGCGAGCAGGTGAGCAAGGAGTGGGACGAGCCGTGGCCCCTGCCGGCCCACCCGGACGTCCCGACCAAGGTGCTCCTCGCCCGCGACGACCGGTTCTTCGTCCCGGACTTCCAGCGGCGGGTCGCGCGGGAGCGCCTCGGGCTCGAGCCGGACGAGCTCGACGGCCCGCACTGCGTGCCGCTCAGCCACCCGGGCGCGCTGGCCGACCGGCTGGTGAGCTACCTCTGACTGGGCCGTTGGGCGGTTAAAGGTCTAGACCTATTGACTGTGTGGTCCAGGCCACTTACGGTCTTGACCAGCGGCGAACCCGCTCGCGTCACCTCCACCCGGTCCCCACCACGGAGGTTCCCCGTCATGCGTTTCGCCCACGTCCTCGCGCTGACGGCCATCGCCGCCGGCAGTCTCCTCACCGCTCCTGCGGCCTCGGCCGCGACGCTGCCCGCGTGCCGGCACTTCTACACCGGCCCGATCCCCGACCGCCCGGTCACCGGCGGGCACGGCCCCGGCACCCTCGTCGGCGCCGTGGACGTCGGCAGCCGCCTGCCCGCGCCCGGCTCGGTCAGCGGGGGACTGGGCACCGACGGCAAGGTCGCCTTCACCTTCGCCCGGGTCCCCGGCGCGAAGGCCTACCGGGCTTTCCGCAACGGTCAAGCCCTGCAGTGGATCAGCGACTGGGGGCAGCCGACGCTCACCGTCACCGACGCGAGCCCGTGCCAGAACGCGAACTATCAGCTCTACGCGATGACGGCGGAGGACAACTCCCCGGGCTCGCTCGGGCAGATCTCGACGGCCTACCGCCTCGACGGCGCGAACCGGCTCGCGGCCTACCGAATCCCGGCGGGCACCACGCTGAACTACCGCGTCACGGCGTACAACGACGTCGCCCAGACCGCGCTCGGCTACCAGGCCGGGCCGGGCTTCTGCGCCGTCGACGCCCGGCTCGTCCCGTGGGGCACGCGGTTCTCCGTGCCGGGCTACGGCGAGTGCTACGCGGCCGACATCGGCAGCTGGATCTCCGGCGACATCGTCGATGTCTGGCTGCCCGGCTCCCAGGCCGACGCCTGGGGCATCCAGCGGCTCACCCTCACCGTGCGGTAGACCACCTGGCCGCCGAAAGGCCGTGACGGCCTCCTTGCCGACGTCCCCCAACTGCCCCGGCAAGGAGGCCTTCGCGGGTCACCAGCGGTCGAGGTGCAGGACCTCCTCGAGCGGCTGCCGCGCGGCCGGCTTGAACGTGTCGCCCGTGTAGAACGCCGTCGGGATCAGGGCCGCCTGGTGGACGTTCTTCGGCAGGCCCAGCACCTCCGCCGCCTCCTGCTCGTACTTCAGGTGCAGCGTCGTCCACGCCGTGCCCAGCGTCACCGAGCGGGCCGCCAGCATGTAGCTCCACACCGCCGGCAGCAGCGACGCCCACAGCCCCGCCTGGTTCCCGGCCGGCAGCTCGGAGGACGGCGTCTCCAGGCAGGGGACCACCAGCACCGGGACGTCACCCATCCGGTCGGCCAGGTACGCGACGCTGTCGCCGACGCGCTGCTGGACCGGGGCCCGGCCCGGGTCGTCGGCGAACAGCTTGCCCGCGGCGTTCGGGGACGCCAGGTACTCCTCGCACGCCCGGCGGTAGATCTCGCCGAGCGCGGCCCGCTGGTCCGCGTCGGTGACGAGCAGCCACTGCCACCGCTGGGTGTTCGAACCGCTCGGCGCCTGGAGCGCGACCTGAACACAGTGCTTGACCAGGTCGAGCGGTACCGGGCGCTCGAGGTCGAGGCGCTTGCGGACGGTCCTCGTGGTGGTCAGGAGCTCTTCGGGCGTCATCATCGGCCCATCATGCCGGGCTCACCAGCGGTCGTGCACCAGCGGCCGGATGAGCTCGTCGTAGGTTTCGCGGACGGCGGCGGCCGCCTCGGCCGGCAGCGGCGGGAGCGCGGCCGCCGCGGTGTTCGCCGCCGCCTGCCCGGCGTTGCGGGCGCCCGGGATCACCGTGCTGACGCCCGGCTGGTCGATGATCCAGCGCAGCGCGAACTGGGCGAGCGTCTGACCGGACGGCACGAGCCCGCGCAGCCGCTCGACGGCCTCCAGCCCGACCTCGTACGGCACGCCGGAGAACGTCTCGCCGACGTCGAACGCGTCGCCGTGGCGGTTGTAGTTGCGGTGGTCGTTCTCGGCGAACGTCGTCTGCGCGGTGTAGCGCCCGGACAGCAGGCCGGAGGCCAGCGGCACCCGCGCGATGATCCCGGCGCCCGCCTCCGCCGCCGCGGGCAGCACGCGCTCGAGCGGCTTGAGCCGCAGGCAGTTGAGGATGATCTGCACCGAGGCGACGTTCGGCCGCGCCAACGCCGTCAGGGCCTCTTCGCAGGTCTCGACGCTCACGCCGTACGCCTTGATGCGGCCTTCGCCGACCATCGCGTCGAGGGCGTCGTACACCGCGTCGGAGGAGTACACCGGCGTCGGCGGGCAGTGCAGCTGGACCAGGTCGAGCGTGTCGACGCCGAGGTTGCGGCGCGACCGGTCGTTCCACTCGCGGAAGTTCGCGGCGACGTAGTTCTCCGGCACCTGCTCGACCCGGCGGCCCATCTTGGTCGCCACGAAGACGTCCCCGCGCTCGGCGAGGAACCGGCCGACCAGCCGCTCGCTGCGGCCGTCGCCGTAGACGTCGGCGGTGTCGAAGAAGGTGACACCGTTGTCGGCCGCCGCGTGCAGCACGGCCAGCGCGTCGTTCTCGTCGACCTCGCCCCAGTCCGCCCCGAGCTGCCAGCAGCCGAGCCCGACGACGGACACCTCGCGGCCCAGGCGGGCGATCTTCCGGTTCTCCATGTCGCGATCCAAGCACACGACCGGCGCCTATGATCGGCCGTCATGGCGATGACTTCGGGTCCGGAGGGGCTGGGGACCCGGATGCGGCACGTCCTCGAGATCCTCGACGGCGACGTCGCGCGCTTCCTCGCCGACCTCGGCCTCGACGACTACCGGCCGCGCTACTCGCCGGTGGTGCGGGCGCTGCTCGCGCGGGGCCCGCTGGCCATCCGCGAACTCGCCGGAGAGATGCGCGTGACGCACTCGGCGGCCAGCCAGACCGTCGCGCAGATGCACCGGGCCGGGTTCGTGAGCCTCGAGCCGGGCGCCGACGCGCGGCAGCGGATCGTGTCGCTCACCGCGCGGACGCGCGAGCTGCTGCCGCTGATCGAGGCGGAGTGGACGGCGACGACCGAAGCGATGGAGGCCCTGGAAGGCGAGCTGCCGTACTCGCTGCGCGCCCTGCTGGACGCCATCGTCGAAGCCCTGGAGCGCAAGCCGTTCCGGCAGCGGATCGGTGAGACCGGCGCCGCGCGGGAACTGTGCTGAGCAAGAGCGTGCTGAGCAAGAGCGGTTGATCGAACGGGCGGCGGTCAGGTGTCCGGTAGCTGGAAGACCGCCCAGACGTACTTGCCGCCGGGGCAGCGTTCGAAGCCCCAGTCCAGCGACAGCGCCTGCACCAGGACGAGCCCGCGGCTGCGCGCCTCGGCCGGGGACGGCGCCCGCAGCGCGGGCAGCATCCGGCCGGTGTCGTGCACCCGCAGCGTCAGCCGCCCGTCGGCGCACTCCAACTCGAGCCGCTGGGGCCGTTCGCCGTGCTCGAAGGCGTTGGTGACCAGCTCCGAGGTGGCCAGCAGGATGTCTTCGACCTGCCGTTCGCCCACGCCGAGCCGGAGCAGCGCCGCCCGGACCTCGTGCCGGGCCAGCGCCGGCGCCGTCACGTCGGCGGGGAGGAGCACCCTCAGCGGGGCGACGGCCGTGTCCGTGCACGGCGGCGTCTTCGACCTCGTCATCCGGTCCCCCTCCCAGTGAGTTCGGTACCGCCCGGCAAGTACCCAAGCGGATCAGCGGCTAATCAGGTGCCGTCGGCCAGCTCGGATTCGTCCAAGCCGGACCGCAGCTTCTTCAGCGTCGCGGCCAGCAGCCGCGACACCTGCATCTGGGACACCCCGACGCGGCGGGCGATGTCCGACTGGCTCATCCCCGAGCCGAACCGCAGCGCCACGATCTTGCGCTCCCGCTCCGGCAGGCTCTCCAGCATCGGGCGCAGCGCCTCGCGCAGCTCGGCTTGGCCCAGCTCGGCGTCCGGCGCCCCGAACCGCGTGTGCGCCGCGTTCTCCAGCAGGTGGTCCAGCGAGGCGCCGTAGCGGCCTTGGCCGGCGCGGAGTCCCTCGTAGACGTCCTCGACGGGCACCCCGACCCGCGCCGCGATCTCACTCGGCTTCGGGGCGCGCGAAAGCTGCACGGTGAGCTCTTCGCGCGCGGCGGAGATGTTCGCGTTCAGCTCCTTGAGCCGCCGCGGCACCCGCACCGACCAGCTGTTGTCCCGGAAGTGGTGGCGCAGCTCGCCGGAGATGGTGGGCACCGCGAACGCCAGGAAGTCCGTTCCGTGCGAGGGGTCGAACCGGTCGACGGCGTGGATGAGCCCGACCGTGGCGATCTGGACCAGGTCCTCCATCGCCTCGTCGCGGTTGCGGAACTTCCGGGCCAGGTTCCGCGCCAGCTCCAGGTGCGTGCGCACGAGGGTGTCGCGGATGCGTTCGCGCTCCGGCGAGTCCGCCGGCAGGGCGGCGAGTCGGGTGAACAGCGCGCCGACGTCGAGGTCGTCCCCGCTGCTCCCGGCGGGATCGCTCACGAGTCCGCCGCCTGGCTCTCCCGGACGAGGTCCACCCGCGACAGGTAACGGCCGTTCTCCGGGGTGATCGTGCGCTCGGCCGTCGTCGCGAGGGCGGTCAGCAGCTGCCACGACAGGCCGGCGTCGTCCTCGTGGTCGGCGCTGTCGGCCAGCACCGACACGGAGACCTCGATGCGCGGCCCGTTCCAGGAGAAGACGCAGGTCAACCTGCCGTCCGAGCTGGCGGGGAGCAGCAGCGAGCAAGCTTCGTCCACGGCCATCCGGAGGTCTTCGACGGCGTCGAGGTCGAAGTCCTGGCGCATCGCGATGTCGGCCACGATGGTCCGCAGCGTGGGCACGACGTGCGGTATCGCGGCTGTCCGCACCTCGATCACCTGCGCGCCTTCCGGGACGAGCGGGGCGTTGTCCTCCACGTTTGTTCCTTTCTCCGCACTCGCGCTGCCGGGGATCGGCGGTGTCTGCCACGCCCGGTCAGCGAGATGCCCGTGGTGTGAGCAAACCAAACCCGCGTTTGATCCGCTCCACCGGCGGGCATGTAGCGCTCGACACGGGAGATCCTGGGAAAGGCGGGGACGACATGGCTGACGTGAGCCGGCTGCCCAACGTGGTTGCCGAAGAGTGGGAATGGCAGCTGCACGGCTCGTGCCGGGGTGCGGACAGCAGTCTCTTCTTCCACACGGACAACGAGCGGGGTTCGGCGCGGGAACGGCGGGAAGCGCGGGCCAAGGCCATCTGCCAGGCCTGCCCGGTGCTGGCCCAGTGCCGCAAGCACGCGATGACCGTACAGGAGCCCTACGGCATCTGGGGCGGCCTCGGTGAGATCGAGCGGCGGCAGCTCTTCCTGCGCCAGCGCAGGGCGGCGCGGAAGACCATGAGTGCGCACTGAGCAGAGCGCTGAGCAGGCAGGATTTGATCCCCGGTGAGCAGTACACGCGAAAGGGCGGCGGCCGTGGCGGGCGCGGTCGCTTCCTGGGTTAGGGTTGGCCCCGGAGTTGCCTTGACCGTGCCGGGCGAGAGCTTTGGAAAGGCACGGTGACACGGTTGCCGCTTGAGACAGCAGGCGCGTACCCGGCGCAGGAGCAGCGCCTGACGAGGAGAAACTGCATGCCCGCAGCCGACCAGAACGCCACCCCGCCCGGGTTCGGCATCACGCTGGACACCGACGCGACGGAACCCCGGGTGGTGGTCACCGGCGAGCTCGACCTGCTGACCAGTCCGCAGCTGCAGGAGGCCCTGGCGGGGCTGATCGCGGACAAGCGCGCGCAGCGGGTCGTGGCCGATCTGACCGGGGTGACCTTCTTCGATTCCTCCGCGCTGAACGTGGTGCTCCGCGCACAACGCCAGGCCGGCGAGCAGGACGTCGAACTCGCGGTCGTCCCCAGCCCCGCGGTGAGCCGCGTGATCGAGCTCACCGGCGTGGCCGAACACCTGAGCGTGTCGGAGGATCCCCAAGCCTGACCGCCCGCTACGGTTCCGCGGACCGATTTCGTTCGCGGACCTGGGGGCGGCACGATGATGGGGCGGACGCATGCCCTGACCGGCTGGTGCGCGGGCTTGGCCCTGGCGCCCGCGGTGGGGGCGGGTTCGGTGCACCAGGCGGTCGTCTTCGCGGCGACCACGGCGGGCTTCGCCCTGCTGCCGGACCTCGACCACCCCGGAGCGAGCGCGTCCCGCCTCCTCGGCTGGCTGACCGGCGCGTTGTCCTGGCTGCTGCGCCGTGTCTCGGCCGGGTTCTACGCCCTGACGAAGGGCCCGCGGGACGAGAAGGTCTCCGGCAAGCACCGCCACCTGTCCCACACGGTCCTGTTCGCCGCCGGCCTGGGCCTGCTGACGTCGTGGGGTACCACCGAAGGCGGCCCCTGGGCCGTGGTGGGCGTCGTCGTCTTCGGGCTGATGCTCGCCGAAGGCGCCCTGGGCGACTGGCTCCTCCCGGTGAGCGGAGCCGCGGTGGCGTGGTGGTTCTTCACGGCGCCACCCGATCGTGCGGGCGAACTGGCGTCCATTTCGGGCTGGCTCGGGATCGCGGTCGCGGCCGGCTGCCTGACCCACTGCCTGGGTGACGCGCTGACGGAGGCCGGGTGCCCGTTCCTGTTCCCGATCCCGATCGCCGGCGAGACGTGGTACGAGATCCGGCCGCCGCGGGTGTTGCGCTTCCGGACCGGCAAAAAGGTCGAGAAGCGGCTGATCTTCCCGGTGTTCGCGCTGCTCGGGGTGCTGCTGGTCCCGGGGGTGTGGGAGCACGCGGTGAGCACCTTCGAGCGGCTGTTCATCCCGCCGTCGAGCCAGCAGGCGACCACGCCTTGATCCGTTCGGCGGCCGCGGCGGTGTCGGTGTAGTCGCGCGAGTGGGTGATCAGGCCGTCCCGGATGGTCAGGACCAGGACGTAGGAGGCGGCGAACGTCGTCCCGCGGACTTCCTGGTGCAGGTCGAACTCCGCCACCAGCACCGCGGGGTCGGCCGTCTCGTGGACCACGACGTTGTCGGCCTTGGTGATCCGCCGTGACCCGGCGGCCACGCGGAAGCGGCGGCGGAGCTCTTCGCGGCCCTTCGTGACGCGGGCCATGCCCGGGAGCGTGAACGGCATTTCGAGGACGACGTCCTCGGCGTAGAGATCGGCGAGGTCGTCCCAGCGGTTCTCGACCGAGGCGGCGAGGAACCGGTCGAACACCGAACGCGTGAACTTCGAAGCCGCCGAAGTGTTGGGGTAGTCGCGGTAGGAGGTGATCTCACCGTCGACGACGGTGATGAGCCCCACCGACGACGGGAACTCGATTCCCGGACCGGAGACCACCAGCTCCACCACGAAGCCCGAGTCCGCCGGGGTCGTCGTGACCTGCGCCTTCGTCAGCCCTGCCGCCCGCGCCCGGGCACCTCCGGCCATCAGCGTCGCCACCACCGCGTCGCGGCCTTCGATCCGCTGCCCCAGGAACGGCATCTCGTACACCGCGTCGGCGGCGAAGAGCGAAGCGAACGGCGTGGCGTCCAAGGTGGACAACCCCGAACGAACCAAGGCGGCGATTTCGGACACGGTGCGCGACATCGGAATTCTCCTGGAAGACTGGACGTTGAATCGGAACGGTGGGCCCGCTTAGGACGATACGGAGCACTCGCTCCGGTTGTCAACGAGGAGACGTGATGGAGAAGATGCGCGCCGACGCGCGGCGCAACCGCGCCAAGGTGCTGGCCGCCGCCGAGGAGGCCTTCGCGCTCGACGGCCTCGCCGTGCCGCTCGACGACATCGCGCGGCTCGCCGGGGTCGGTGCCGGCACTGTCTACCGCCACTTCCCCAGCAAGGAAGCCCTGTTCCAGGCCGTCGTCCTCGAACGGATCCAGCAGTTCGCCGAGGAAGCCCGCGCGCTCGCCACCGCCGAGGACCCCGGCGAGGTCTTCGTCGACTACTTCGTCCGCGTCATCAAGCAGGCGTCCCTCAACCGGGCCATCTGCGACGCCCTCGCCGAGTCCGGCGGGCACGCCTTCAAGGCCGGCGCGGGCGACGAGTTCCGCGCCGCGCTGGCCGAACTGCTCGCCCGCGCACAGGCCGCCGGCGCCGTCCGCCCCGACATCGACGGCGACGACCTGCGCGCGCTCATCGTCGGCTGCCTCGCCGTCGAGCGGTACGCGCCGGGGAGTGCGCACCTGGTTCGCGTGGTCATCGACGGTCTGCGGGCGTCAGATCACGCAGCTTCCGCAGCGGCGACCACACCATGATCGCCGCCGAGGCCAGCACGCCGGCCGCCGCGATGTGCAGCGTCGTCCGCATCCCGGCCGTGCCGGCCAGTGCGCCGCCGAGCAGGCTGCCGAGCGGCACGACGCCGAACACCAGCGTCTGCGAGATGGCGTTGACCCGGCCCAGCAGCTCCGGCGGCGTGACGGCTTGCTGGAAGCTCACGCCGAAGACGCTCAGCACGATCACGCTGTAGCTGGTGAAGAACCCGGCGGCGACGTAGCAGGCGAGCGCCCAGCCGCGTCCGGTGAACGGATAGAGCTGGTACGCCAGGCCGAACAGCACCGCCGCACCCCACAGAGCCCGCGCCTGGCCGATCCGGTCCCCGAGCCACCGCGCGGTCAGCCCGGCGGTGAGGGCGCCGGTCAGCGACGCCGTGCCGAGCACCCCGATCACCCACGGCGAAAGCCCCACGTCTCGCGCGAGGAACACGACCACGATCGCCAGGTGGGCCGACTGGAAGAAGCTCGACACGGCGCCGTGCGCGCTGATCGCCAGCAGGACGCGGTCGCCGCGAACGAGCCGCAGCCCTTCGCCGATCTCGCGCAGCAACTGCCGTTCCCGCGGTTCGGGCCGCGCGTCCGGCGTCTCGATCCGGCGCAGCCAGAGGGCCGACCACAGGTAGCTGACGGCGTCGGCCGCCAGCGCCGCCGCGGTACCGAGCGCTTGGACGAGCAGCCCGGCGAGGCCGGGACCGGCGACCGCCGCCAGCGACCGGTTCGTCTGCAGCCGGGTGTTGGCTTCCGGCAGCTGCTCGCGCCGGACCAGCTGCGGGACGTAGGTCTGGTGGGCGACGTCGAAGAAGACGCCGAGCAGGCCGACGGCGAGGACCACGGCGAGCAGCTGGGCCATGCCGAGCACGCCGAACAGGGCGGCCACCGGGATCGACGCGATCAGCACGGCCCGCCCGGCGTCCGCGGCGATGAGCACCGGGCGGTGGCGGATCCGATCGCACCAGACGCCGACCTGCAGGCCGAGCACCAGGTACGGCAGCGTGGCCGCGGTCCGCAGCAGCGAGACCTCGAAGACCGGCGCACCGAGCGCGGTGACCGCGAGCAACGGCACGGCCAGGACGTCGATCCGGCTGCCGAGCTGGCTGACGAGGTCGGCGAGCCAGAGGCGCCGGAAGTCCCGGTTCCCCAGTACTCTCATCGTTCCAAGCTGGCACGTGCGCGTGTTCGGCGCAAGAAAGTTGAGTCTTCCACGCTCCAGGTGCACATCGGGTAACACGACGTAAGATCAACGCGAGTTAGTCCTTGTACCTGCGCTGCGCGTGGCGAGGGGGTGCCGGATGACCAGCCGACCTACCTGGGGCTCCGCCGCGGTCACCGGCCTCGCGGGCTTCGCCACCGGATTGCTGGTGGCCGCCACGCTCGTCGCCGGGCGGCCCGCCCCGCGCACCGCCGAGACCCCCGATCCGCCGCCGACCCGGACCGTGTCCGCGGTGCCCGTCACGGTCACCGAGTCCGCGCCGCCCACCACCGTCACCTCGGTCGAGACGCCGCCGGCCACGACCACCACCAGCGTCGTCGAGGTCACCGTGCCGCCGGCGACCTCGGCCACCTCCGTCGCGCCGACCTCGACTTCGTCCCCGTTGCCGCTGACGTCCATCTGGCGCGACTGACGGTGCAACCCGGCGGCCGCCGGTGCCCGTCTGGTCGGCATGCGTTACGTACTGGGGTTCGCGATGCTCGCCGCCGCGGCGGCCGGTTGTACCGGGCCGGAGGTCGCCTGCACGGCGATCGGTGTCCCCGTCGGCATCAGCCTGTCGATCCCGTCGCCGAACGGCATCTCGAAAGCGACGCTCGAAGCCTGCTGGCGTGGCCAGTGCGTCACGCCCGAAGTCGGCCTCTACCCCGAGACGTCGGCCGGGGCGACGACCTGCACGGGCACCGGCCCGGACGGCTCGTGCGGCACGTCGATGATCCCCACCGGCGGCCTCCACGGCTTCGCGGCCATCCCCGGCCTGCCCGCCGAGCCGGTGCGGGTCACCGTCCGGTTCGACGACGGGAAACCGCACACCGCCGAGGTGACGCCGTCCTTCGCCGAGCCGAACGGCCCGGCCTGCGGGAAGGCCGGGCCGCAGGCGCAGCTCGTGGCCGGTGCCGACCACGAGCTGCGGGTGCGTTAGCCGACGTCCCGGCGTTTCCAGCCGGCCAGGCCGGCCACCGACGCGACGACGGCCACCGCCAGCAGCCACGCGAGCGGTGTCGCGGTGAACGCCTGGCCGGGGATCTTCGGCGGGTGCTGGAACGGCGAGACGTCCAGCACCGCCTGCGGCAGGTCGAGGACCGGGCCGAACAGGCTGAGCAGCAGCGCCAGCGCACCGACGGCCCACGCCGCGGCCGAAAAGCCCGGCAGCAGCCCGAAGATCGCCACCGCGAGCGCGACGACCACCCAGACCGCGGGCAGCTGGACCAGCATCCCGGCGAGGGTGTCCGCGAGCGAGCCGCCGACGTCGCCGGTGCGCAGGCCGTTGGCCAGGCCCATGAACACCCCGCCGGACAGCAGCAGCGCCGCCGTGCCGAAGAAGGCGAACACCAGGTGGCTGCCCGCCCAGCGCAGCCGGCCGACGCTGGTGGCCAGCACCGGCTCGAGCCGGATCGCGGTCTCCTCGCCGCGCATCCGCAGCACGGCCTGGACGCCGTACAGCGACGCGACCATGGCGAACATCCCGGCCATCGCGGCGAGGAAGGCCTGCGTCAGCGCCTGGCTGCCGCCCAGCCGCGCCATGATCTGCTGCGCCTGCGGGCTCGAGCCGACCAGGCCGCCGATGCCGCTGGCGATCGAGCCGAACACCGCGCCGACCACGGCGGTGCCGATCATCCAGCCGAGCAACGGACCCCGGTGCAGCCGCCAGGCGAGCGCGAACGGCGACCGCAGGCTCGCCGCGGCGCGAGCCGGCCCTGGACGCGGCGGCAGGAACCCGACGCCGACGTCGCGGCGAGGCAGCAGCCAGTACCCGGTCCCGCCGACGACGAGCGCGAACACCACCGGCAGCAGGAGCACCCACCAGCGCTCCCCGGCGAACGCCCGGACCTGCTGCACCCAGCCGATCGGCGACAGCCAGGACAGCCAGCGAGCGTCCACAGTGGAGTCGCCGGCGCCACGCAGCAGGAAGGCGGCGCCGACCACGGCGGTCCCGATGCCGTTGGCGGTCCGGGAGTACTCGGCCAGCTGGACGGCGACCGCCGCGACCGCGGTGAACACCAGTCCCACCAGCGCTTCGGAGGCGCCGAAGGCCAGCGAGCCGGCCGCGGGCAGGCCGGCACCGATCATCGTCACCGCCTGGATCAGCCCGGTCAGCACGCTCGCGCCGCCGGCCACCAGCAGCGCCGCCGTCAGCGCCGCGTACCGGCCGACCACCGCGGACGCGAGCAGCTCCGCGCGGCCCGTGTCCTCCTCGGCGCGGGTGTGCCGGGTGACCGTGAAGACCACCATCAACCCGGTGAGCAGCGCGAGGAAACCGCACATGCGCCAGGCGATGAACCCGCCGGCCGTGGTGAGGTCGAATGGCGGGCCGTAGAGCAGCGCGTAGGACGGGTTGGCGTTCGCGCCCGCCTGCAGGGAGAGCCGGTCGGCGGCGGTCGGGTAGAACTGCGTGAACGTCTTGACCGTGCTCGCCGGGACGACGCTGAGCAGCACGATCCAGATCGGCAGGATGACACGGTCGCGGCGCAGCGCGAGCCGGGCGAGGTGCCCGGTGCCGGCCAGTTCGTGGGCGGGCGCCTCGGCTTCGGTGCGGGAGAGCGTCGCGGTCATTTCGCGCTCGCTTCGGTGGTGTAGTGGCGCAGGAACAGCTCCTCCAGCGTGGGCGGCTGGCTGACCAGGCTCCGCACGCCGACCTCGGTGAGCTGCCGCAGCGCTTCGTCGAGCGAGCGCGTCTCGACGTCGAAGCGGACGCGGTTGCCGTCCACCTTGAGGTCGTGGATGTTGGCCAGCCGGGTGAGTCCGTTCGGCGGCCCGGCGAGCTCGGCGGTGATCGACGTCCGGGTCAGGTGCCGCAGCTCGGCCAGTGTGCCGGACTCGACCGTGCGGCCGTTGCGGATGATGCTGACCTTGTCGCACAGCGCCTCGACCTCGGCGAGGATGTGGCTGGAGAGCAGCACGGTCCGGCCCTGCTCGCGCTCCTCCTGGATGGCGTACTGGAACGTCGCTTCCATCAGCGGGTCGAGGCCGGACGTCGGTTCGTCGAGGATCAGCAGGTCCACGCGGGAGGCGAGGGCGGCGACGATGGCGACCTTCTGCCGGTTGCCCTTCGAGTACGTCCGCCCCTTCTTCTTCGGGTCGAGGTCGAAGCGCTCGATGAGCTCGGCCCGGCGCTTCTCGTCCAGGCCGCCGCGCAGGCGCCCGAGCAGGTCGATCACCTCGCCGCCGGAGAGATTGGGCCAGAGGTTGACGTCGCCGGGCACGTAGGCCAGGCGGCGGTGCAGGCTCGCCGCGTCCTTCCAGGGGTCGCCGCCGAGCAGCCGGACGTCCCCCGAGTCCGCGTGGAGCAGGCCGAGCAGGACCCGGACGGTGGTCGACTTCCCGGCGCCGTTCGGGCCGAGGAAGCCGTGCACCTCCCCAGCGGGTACCTGCAGGTCAAGGCCGTCGAGGGCCTTGGTCCGGCCGAACGACTTGTGCAGGCCGGTGACCGAAATGGCGTTTTCCATGGTTCGGAAGCTACACTCGCTTCACGAAGTTGTGAAGTTAAGAAAATGTCTAGATCGAGTGATCACGGGGGACGGGTACGGGAGGATGGGCCGATGACGACGCCTGACACGAAGCGAGATGAAGACGCCGTCCGCCGGTACGTCGAGAGCCTCGGGCTCGTGCTTTCGCAGATCGGGATGCAGCGCATGCCCGCGCGGGTGTTCGCCGCGCTGATGACCACCGACGAAGGCCGCTTGACCGCCGCCGACCTCGCCTCGCAGCTGCAGGTCAGCCCGGCCGCCGTCTCCGGCGCGGTGCGCTACCTCGAGCAGATCGGCCTGGTCGCCAAGGAACGTGAGCCCGGCGAGCGCCGCGACCACTACCGCCTCTACGACGACCTCTGGTACGCCACGTTCATGAAGCGCGACCGCATGATCATCATGTGGCGCGACGCGGCCGAGAACGGTATCGACGCCCTGGGTGAGGACACCCCTTCGGGCAAGCGGCTGGCCGAGATGCGGGACTTCCTGTCGTTCATGCTGGACGAGCTCAACAACATGTACGAGCGCTGGCACCAGCTCCGCGAGCAGAAGAACGCCTAGAGGCCGGCGAGCAGGACGTCCGCGAGCTGCTCGGCGTGATCGACCGGCTCGATCTCTTCGAAGGTGGCCAGGAAAGCCTGCTGGAAGCACGCGCCGAGGAGCAGGGCCGCGGCCGCCTCGACGTCCGTGGCCGCCTTGATCCGGCCCAGAGCCCGCTCGGCGCGCAGGTAGTCCGCGACCCCCCGCACGGGCAAGTGGGGACCGTGCCCGCGCAGCCGCTCCCGGTGGGAGCGCAGCAGTTCCCGTGACGAGAACATCGAGACGGCGATCGGGAAGCTGTCGACGTAGAACGCCAGGCCGAGCCGGGCCACGCGGACGAGGTTGTCCCGCAGCGGCGCCTGGCCGGGGTCCGCGGTCAGTTCGGCCAAGGTGGCGCCCAGCGCGGGCAGTTCTTCGGCCAGCACGCTGCGGAACAGGTCGGTCTTGTCGCGGAAGTGCTTGTAGAGCATCGCTTCCGAGTAGCCCGCGGTCCGCGCGATGACCTTGGTCGTCGCGTGGGCGTAGCCCTGCTCGCGCATCACCTTCGCGGCCGCGGCGACTATCTCTTCGCGGCTTCCCATGGCTGCTCCCTGAGTGCGTTCTCAGCGTGGTTAGTGAACACTCACCCTACCTGGTGAGTGTTCACTAACCGAGGAGGAGACCGCATGAAGATCACCGTTCTGGGGGCGACCGGCGGCGTCGGCGGGGAGGTCGTCAAGCAGGCCCTGGACCGCGGCTGGGACGTCACGGCCGTGGTCCGCGACCCGGCCAAGCTGCAGCTGCCCGCCCGGGTCGTGGTCGCGGGGTTCCCGGACCACGACAAGCTGGCGGCCGCCGTCGAAGGCCGGGACGCGGTGATTTCGGCGGTCGGTTCCCGCGACCGCGGGCCGACCACGGTCTGCGTGGACGGTGCCCGCGCGGCGATCGGGGCCGGGGCGAAGCGCCTGCTGGTCGTCAGCGCCAGCGGCATGCACACCGAGGGAGACGGCTTCTTCACGCGCTCACTCGTGAAACCGCTGCTCAACACCTTCCTCAAGCACGGCTGGGCGGACATGCTCGCGATGGAGGCCGTGGTCGAAGCCAGCGACCTGGACTGGACGATCGTCCGGCCGCCGATGCTGCTCGACGGGCCGCGCACGGGCAAGGTCGCGAGCCGGCTCGACGGCAACGTCCGCACGTTCACCATCCGGCGCGCCGACGTCGCCGCGTACCTGCTCGACGCCGTGGCGGACCCCACCCTGATCAGGCAGAAGGTTTCGATCGCCCACGGATAACGTCGAACCCATGGTGCTCCTCGCTCAGGCTCTGTACGTCAAGCGCAAGACTCCGCGGCTCCCGGGCGCGGCCGGTCCCACCGAAGGGCTCGTCCCGGGCCACGGCGAGCCCTTCCGGCTGGCCGTGCTCGGGGAATCCACGGTGGACGGGGTCGGCGCGGCGGACCACGAGGAAGCGCTCACCGGCTGCCTCGCCCGCGAGCTGGCCCGCGACGGCCGGGCGGTGCGCTGGCAGGCGGTCGGCCGGACCGGCGCCAACGCCCGGGTGGTCCGCGCCGAGCTCCTCCCGCTGGTCCGCCCGGCCGATCTGGTCGTGATCGCCCTCGGCGTCAACGACACCATCGAGCTCCGGACGGCCGCGGGCTACCGCCGTGACCTCCTGCGCCTGGTCCTCGACCTGCGCCGGCGGCTCGGCCCGGTCGACGTCCTGCTGGCCGGGGTGCCGCCGATGGCCCGCTTCCCGGCCCTGCCGCGCCCGCTGCGTGACGTCCTTTCGGCCCGCTCGACCATTCTCGACCAGGCGGCCGCGACGCTCGAGAGGATCCCCGGCGTCCGGCACCTCCCGATGGATCCCGCCCTGCTCGACCCGGCCGCCTTCGCGAGCGACCGGTTCCACCCGGGGCCCGCCGGCTACGCCCGCTGGGCCGGGACGCTGGCACACGCCGTGATCAGTTAGCCGCCCTGCGTCGATTCTCAAAAAAATTCGCCGGATCCGGTATCTGGCGGGGCCCCCACTGCGTCCTGTGGAGCAGCCAAGCACGGAGGAACACGACAGGGGGTGTCGCGTTCGGAGTGAACGCGGTGGCCGGGAGCCGAGGGGGCTGCCGGACACCGTCGGCCGGGTGCCCTTCGGGGGAGGGGACATCCGGCGGGGCCCGTTGGGGAGCGGGCCCTTGAGGGAGGGGAGTGCCGGCCGGTGCGTGCCACGCGTGCCGGCCGGTACCTCCCGCAACCGTCCTTGACCGGTAGTGCACGACCGACGAAGTAAGTGACCTTGATGCATCCGAGATCCACCTGCACGCTCCTTCCCCCCGAAGGACCCGCGATACTGCCATTGCCGACTCGAAGACTCTTCCGAAGAGGGGCAGATACGGTGACCGACGTGCAAACCACAGAGGTAGACCCGCCTTGGGAGGGCCTGACCGGCGCCGAACTGCACGCCGCGTGCATGCAGGCCGCCAGAGACGGTGACCGCCGGGCGATGGCCCGCCTCGTCGAAGAGCTGACCCCGCTCGTCTGGCACGTCGCCCGGGCCAACGGGCTCGACCGCGCGGTCGCCGAAGACGTCGTCCAGACCGTCTGGCTGGCGCTGTTCAGCCAGCTCGGCAAGCTCCGCGACCCCAAGGCCCTCGCCGCCTGGCTGATCACCACCGCCCGCCGCGAGGCCACCCACCCGTTCGGCCGTCGCATGCAGCCGGTGCCGCTGAGCGACGAGGTCGCCGAGGCCATGCCGAGCACCCAACCGGCACCCGAAGACGAAGCCATCCGCGCCGACCGCGACCGCCGGGTCTGGCGCGCCTTCGTCCGGCTGCCCCACCGCTGTCAGGAACTGCTCCGGCTGACCGTGCTCGCGGGTCGGGCGGAGTACCAGCTCGTCGCCGAGGCGCTGCGCATGCCGCGCGGCAGTGTCGGCCCGACCAGGGGTCGCTGCCTCGACCAGATGCGCGATCTCCTCGCCAGTGAAGGGGGAAGCCGATGAACGACCTCGGGACGCCGGGGGGCCAAGCCTCCTTCGGTGACGACGTACTGCTGGCCGACATCGGCCGTTTTCTCGACGAACTGGACCCGCCACCGGGTGACCTGGTGCAGCGGGTCCAATTCGCGCTCGCCCTCGAGGACCTCGACGTCGAGGTCGCCCGCTGGGAGCGGCTGGACAACCTCGCCGGGGTCCGCGGTGGCGGCACCGGCACGATCACGTTCACGGTCAGCGATCTGACGGTGATGATCAACCTGACCAAGATGGGCAAGCTGCACCGCATCGACGGCTGGCTGGTCCCGGCCGGACAGTACGGCGTCGAGGTCCGGGTCGCCGAGCACGGCACGTCGTCGACGACGGCCGACGAAGGCGGCCGGTTCGTGCTGGACAACGTGCCGTGCGGGACGACGCAGATCCTCGTGCACCTCGGTGACGTGTCGTGCCGCCGGACCGTCGTGACGCCGACGGTCGTGCTTTAACCCAGGAAGTCGGCCAGGGGGACGGGCGTGAGCCCGTCCTTCCTGGCCCGCTCCACGAACGCCGTGTAGTCCTCTTTGAAGGTCTTCCGGAAGTGCATCAGCACGATGTCACCCGCTTTGAGCTTGTCGCCTGACTGGAACTGGACGACGCCGTCGTTGACCGCGGCCGTCCACAGCACCGACGCGCGCATCCCGCAGGCGGCCGCCGCGCGCAGGGTGTTCTGGTCGTAGTTGCCGAACGGCGGCCGGAACAGCGACGGGCGCACGCCGAGGTCGCGCTGGAAGTCGTCGGCGTCGTCGCAGATCTCCTTGCGCTGGAACTCGTACGGCTTGCCCTTGAGGTTCGGGTGGTCGACCGTGTGGTCGCCGAGCGTGGCGCCGGTGGCGTCGAGGATCTGCTTGAAGTAGGCCTCGTGGCCCTTCACGTACTTCTGGTTCAGAAACAGCACCGGGTGGGTCCCGTTCTGCTGCATCAGCTTCAGCGCGTCGGGGTCCTGCACCGCGCCGTCGTCCATCGTGAGGAAGACGTACGGCTTGTCGGTGGTGATCCGGCGGATCAGCGGGACCTGGCCGTTTTCGACCGGGGGCGCCTTTTGCTGGACCGTGCCGAACGGGTAGGGACCGGACGTCTTCACGTCGGGGTTCAGGCCTTGGGGTGCGGGGTTCGGCTGGCTCGTGCCGGACTCCGGCTGATCCGGCTCGTGGCCCGAACACCCGGTCAAGGCCAGTGCCGCCGCGGCGACCACGGCTGTCAAGCGCTTCCGCACGCCTTCCCCCTTTCGTGTACTACCCGAAAGAGTGACGCGGGAGGGTGGAGAAACGTTGCGCCGGGTGATCTTGTGTGGTCCGGGCCACCCAGCTCAGCGCCCGGTTTCGGCCGCCTTGACCAGCTTGGCCGAGAAGAGCCGGATCACGATCCGGAGCGTGGCCGCGAGCACGGGCCCGGTGCCCTTGACCGGCTCGGTGAACGAGCCGGTCCACCGCAGGTGCGTGCCGCCGCCGCCGGTCGGCGTGAACAGCACTTCGGCGCGGTAGTCCTTGATCGGCTTGCCGCCGGCGAAGGCGTAGACGTGCTTGCGGCCGGGCTCGTACTCGAGGGTCTCCTCGCGGATCAGCACCGGCCACAGCCCGACCTCGCGGACGGCGCCGACGCCGTCGGGTTCGGTGGTGCCGCGCCGCGCCCAGCGGGCCTGGACGATCAGTGGCCTTCCCCACTCCGCCCAGCGCGGGCCGTCCGCTTCGAGCGCGAACAGCGCCTCCGGCGGCGCGGTGCTCGTGCGGTTGACCTCGTACGAGTACTTGCGAGCCACCGGAACCTCCCACGTTGTTGACAGGTTGATAATTAATCGTCTCCGGGAGCGTAGGTCAAGATGAGGGGGTGAGCACGCCGCGCCCCGACCTCGCCGCGCCGCACTGGCTCGTCCAGCTCCTGCGCAGCACGCCGGTGCCGGTGCCGTGGAACATGGTCACCCGGGCCGTGGTCGCGCTGGCCGTGCCGCTCGCGATCGCGTACGCGGCGGGCGACATCGGCGTCGGCGCGCTCATCTCGACCGGGGCCCTGCCCGCCGTGCTGTCCGAATCGGCCGGGCCCTACCGCTACCGCGCCCGGCGGCTCGGCGGCGCGACCCTCGCCGCGACCGCGGGCTACCTCGCCGGGCTGCTCACCGGCGGCACCCCGGCGCTGTCCATGCCCACCGTGATCCTGGTCGCCGCGGTGTCCGCGGTGATCAGCGCGGCCGGGAGCAACGCCTCGGTCGCCGGGCTGCAGATGCTCGTGTTCTGCGTGATCGCCACCGGGCAGCACGCGACCGGCGTCCGCGTCGAGGTCCTCTTCGGCTGCTTCTGCCTCGGCGCCGCCTGGAGCCTGCTGGTCGCGCTCGTCACCTGGACGGTCCGGGCGACCAGCCCCGAACGCACCGCCGTCGCGCACGTCTACGTCGAGCTGGCCGCGATGCTGTCCGCGACTGACGAAGCCGTCTCGCGGGTCGCTCGCCACCGGCTGACCACGGCGATGAACACCGCCTACGACCAGCTGCTCACCGCGCGCTCCTGGCTGTCCGGCCGCGACGCCGCTTACCGGCACCTGCTCAACCTGCTTTCGGCGACGACGCCCGCCGTCGAAGCGTCGGTGGCGATGGTCAACGCGGGTCGCCGGCCGGCCGCGGAGGTCGTCGACCACTTCGTCGCGCTTTCGGCGGCGGTGCTGGCCGGCCAGCCGCTGCCGCCCCCGCCGCCGGTGCCGCCCGGTGACGCCGACCCGGTGCTCGCCGCGCTCTACGCGGGGCTGGTCCGGATCGGCAAGGGCGACGACCGCAAGCGCCGGCAGCCGACGCCGTGGCACCGCCGCCTGCGGGAGTGGGCGGGCTCGCTCGCGTCCGGCCCGCTCACCTGGATCGCCGCGCTGCGGCTGACGCTGTGCGTCGCGATCGCCGAGATCGTCGGCCTGCTCGTGCCGCTGGAACGCTCGTACTGGATCACCCTGACCGTCGGCATCGTGCTCAAGCCCGACTTCGGCTCCGTCTTCGGCCGCGCGGTGCTGCGCGGCATCGGCACGGTCATCGGCGTCGGGATCGGTGCCGCGGTGCTCGGTCTCGGCGCGAACGGCTGGGTCCTGGTGGTGCTCAGCGCGGTCTTCGCCGGCGGCATCGCGGTGGGGAAGGTGCGCAACTACGGCATCCAGAGCGCCTTCGTGACGCCGTTGATCATCCTGCAGATGGGCCTGGCCCACACCGGGAACTGGAGCGTGGTGCTGGCGCGGCTGGTCGACACCGTGCTGGGCTGCGTGATCGTGCTCGTCTTCGGCTACCTGCTGTGGCCCGGCAGCCGGCGCCCGCGGGTGGGCGGGCGGCTGGCCGACGGCCTGGACGCCGTCGCGAAGTACGTCTCGCACGCGCTGGTCGAAGCGTCATCGGGGGAGGCGCGGCTGGCGCGGTCGCGAGCGCGGCGCGGGGCCTACCGGGCCCTGGCCGACCTGCGGACGGCGTTCCAGCAGGCCGTCGTCGAGCCGTCCGCGCACGGCCGCCAGGCGGTGGCGTGGTGGCCGGTGATCGCCGCGCAGGAGCGCGTCGCGGACGCCGTCACCGAGGTCGGCGTGACGATCGGGCGCGGTGTGCCGCCGCCGGACCCGGCCGACATCGAGCTGCTGACGGCCGCACTGGGGGAACTCGCTTCGGCGGTCCGGGAGCAGCGGGCGCCGCGGTCGATGCCGCTGCCGGACGCCCCGCAGCTGTCCGGCGTGGTCGACCAGCTGGAGTCGGCGTTCGACGCCGTCCGCGGCCCCGACCTGGCCGAACGCCCACCCCTGGGGCTCGTCCGGCGGTTCCTGCCCCACCAGCGGCGCACCTGAGCACTTGTGCGGTTCAATGCACCCATGGGAATCGACTTCGAAGCGTTGAAGGGCAAGGCCGAAGAGGCCCTGCGCGAGCACAACGACAAGATCGAGGAGGGCCTCGACAAGGCCGCCGACTTCGCGAAGTCGAAGTTCGCCGGCCACGACGGCCAGATCGACACCGGTGTCGAGAAGGCGAAGGACTTCCTCAACAAGTTCGACGACACGCCGGACAACCCGCCGGCGCGGTAGCTATTGGACTTCGCCGGTCGCGATCCCGTCCGCGAGGCCGGTGATCCGGCCGCCGCGTTCGCCCAGCGCGATCAGTCCTTGCCGCGCGTCCGGCGCGGCCAGGCTGATCCGGACCCCGGCCCGTTCGATGTCGAGGCTGGCCGCAAGCGCTTGCGCGCCTTCGTATCCCGCGTTGATCGTGGCCGCGAGCCCACCGGTCGAGGCGAGCGAGCCGCGGGCGGCGCCGAGCCGGCCGAGCGCCTCGTCGACGATCGGCAGCAGCGCGTCCCGGTTGCCTTCGGTCATCGCGCGGACGAGCTGCGGGTTCGAGCCGGCCACGCGCGTGCCGTCGCGGTAGGACCCGGCGGCCAGCGACATCGCCAGCGGACCGCCCGCGGCGCCGATCGTGGCCAGGATCGCCGCCAGCAGGTGCGGCAGGTGCGAAATCCGGGCGACGGCTTCGTCGTGCGACTCCGCGGGCAGCGGGACGACGTGCGCCCCGATGGCCAGCACGAGCTCCGCCACCTCGGCCCAGGCTTCGAGGTCGGTGTCCTCCTCGACGGCGACCACCCACGGGGCGCCCTGGAACAGCGCGGCGTCCCCGGCCGGCCAGCCGGAGTTCGACGTCCCCGCCATCGGGTGCCCGCCGACGTACCGCGTGTACGGCACGCGACGGCGGACCGCGTCCAGCACCGGCGCTTTCACGCTGGTCACGTCGGTGAGCAGGCAGTGCGAAGCGTGTTGGTTGACCAGGCGCAGCAGGTCTTCGACGGCCGGGAGCGGCACGGCGAGCACGACCATCGCGTCCTCGGCCGCGGCCCGGTGCAGGGCCGCTTCGACGTCCGTCGTGACGTCGTAGCCCGCTCTGCTCGCCGCGTCGGCGTCCACTTCGGATACCGCGGCACCCCACGCTGTGCGGCCGTTGGCGGCCGCCGCGCGCAGCAGTGACCCGCCGATCAGCCCGAGCCCGATCACGCATACGTCTCGCACGGGCCCCATCCTGCCAGTGCCGGACGCTTCTGTGGCTACAGCGCGGCGGCGAGCCTCGTCCCCTGGTCGATCGCGCGCTTCGCGTCGAGTTCCGCGGCGACGTCGGCCCCGCCGATCAGGTGCACCGGCAGCCCGGCCGCCCGCAGGTCGTCGGCGAGGTCCCGCACCGGCTCCTGACCGGCGCAGACGACGACCGTGTCGACTTCCAGGAGCCGGGGCACGCCGTCGACGGTGATGTGCAGGCCGTCGTCGTCGATCCGCTCGTAGGTGACGCCGGTGA
The DNA here is from genome assembly GCF_040681595.1 of Amycolatopsis sp. NPDC051716. Lineage (NCBI taxonomy): Bacteria > Bacillati > Actinomycetota > Actinomycetes > Pseudonocardiales > Pseudonocardiaceae > Amycolatopsis > Amycolatopsis sp. NPDC051716. The sequence continues at coordinate 27,559 of NZ_JBFAZA010000023.1, forward strand.
GCTGCTCGACGCGCTTGGCCTTGAGCGCGGCCCGGTGCACCCAGCCGGACGTCTTGCCGAGCCCGGCCCCGATGCCGGACTTCTTGCGCTGCAACAGGAACACCTGCCGCGGCGACGGCTCGGGCCGCGGCGTGCCGAGCCCGCCCGCCGCCTGTTCCGGGTCGGTGACACCCCATTCGGCCAGCCACGCGTCGAGGTCGAGCGTGGGCGAATCGGTGTGCGTGAGGAACTCGCTGACGTCGACGCCGATGCCGCCGGCCCCGATCACCGCGACCCGCTCGCCGACCGGCTTGCCGAGCTTGACGACGTCGACGTAGGACAGCACCTTCGGGTGGTCGATCCCGGGCAGCGACAGCACGCGTGGCGCGACCCCGGTGGCCAGCACGACTTCGTCGAAGCCGGTGAGTTCGGCCGCGGCCACGCGCTTTCCGAGGTGCAGCTTCACCCCGGTCACTTCGAGCCGCCGCCGGTAGTAGCGGATGGTCTCGGCGAACTCCTCCTTGCCGGGGATCTTCCGCGCGATGCCGAACTGGCCGCCGACTTCGGCGTCGGCCTCGAACAGTTCGACACCGTGCCCGCGTTCGGCCAGCGCGGTCGCCGCCGCCAGCCCGGCCGGGCCGGCCCCGACGACGGCGACGTGCTTCGACCGCCGCGCCGGCGCGAGCGTCAACGTCGTTTCGTGGCCGGCCCGCGGATTCACCATGCAGGACACCAGCTTGCGCTTGAAGGCGTGGTCCAGACAGGCCTGGTTGCAGGCGATGCAGGTGTTGATCTCGTCCTCGCGGCCGGTCTCGGCCTTCCGGATCCATTCGGGATCGGCGAGGAACGGCCGGGCCATCGACACGAGATCGGCGTCGCCGCTGCTCAAGGCTTCCTCGGCGACCTGCGGCATGTTGATCCGGTTCGAGGTGACGACCGGGATGGTCACGTGCGGCTTGAGCTTCCCCGTCACCCAGGTGAAGGCGGCGCGCGGCACCGACGTGACGATCGTCGGCACACGGGCCTCGTGCCAGCCGATGCCGGTGTTGATGATCGTGGCGCCGGCGGCCTCGACCTCTTGCGCGAGCGCGACGACGTCTTCCCAGCGCTGGCCGCCCGGGACGAGGTCGAGCATCGAAAGCCGGTAGATGATGATGAAGTCGCCGCCGGCCTTTTCCCTGGTGCGCTTGACGATCTCGACGGCGAACCGGCGGCGCTTCTCCGCCGTGCCGCCCCAGGCGTCGGTGCGCTTGTTGGTGCGTTCGGCCAGGAACTGGTTGATCAGGTAGCCCTCGGAACCCATGATCTCGACGCCGTCGTAGCCCGCTTCGCGCGCGAGAGCGGCGCAGTCGGCGAAGGCGTTGATCTGCTGACGGACGCCTCGGCTCGTGAGCGCGCGCGGCCGGAACGGGTTGATCGGCGCCTTGATGCTCGACGCGGACACGCTCAGCGGGTGGTAGGCGTACCGGCCGGCGTGCAGGACCTGCAGCGCGATCTTGCCGCCGGCTTCGTGGACCGGCGCGGTGAGCTGCCGGTGCTGCTTGGCTTCGGCGGACGTCGTCAGTTTGGAGGCGAGCGGCAGCAGCCAGCCGGTGCGGTTCGGCGCGAACCCGCCGGTGACGATGAGCCCGACGCCGCCGCGGGCGCGTTCGGCGTAGTACTCGGCCAGTTCGGGGAAGTGCGATGCCTTGTCTTCGAGGCCGGTGTGCATCGAGCCCATCAGGACGCGGTTGCGCAGCGTCGTGAAGCCGAGGTTGAGCGGGCTGAGCAGGTGCGGGTACGGGCTCATCGGGCGTCCTCGGGGTGGTGGAGGGCGGTCAGGACTTCGTCGAACCACTCGACCTGGCCCTCTTCGACGCGGATGCCGCCGCGCAGGACCAGGTACTGGTGCAGGTGCCGGCCGGTCAGGGCCGCCGGCGCGGGGAAGTCGCGCTTCTCGATCTGGCGGTAGACGTCGAGGCGTTCGGCGTGCTTCGCGCGGTGCCGGACGATCTCCTCGGCCACCTTCGCCGGATCGCCGAAGGTCGCGCCGCGGATCTTCACGGCCAGCTCGACCGGCCCGGCGGACGGATCCGGCTCGGCCAGCCAGCGGACGAGTTCGGCGCGTCCGCTGTCGCTCACCGTGTAGACCTTCTTGTCCGGGCGGCCCGACTGCGCGACGACGTCGACGGCCACCCAGCCGGCCTCTTCCATCCGCTTCAGCACGCGGTAGATCTGCTGGTGGGTGGCGCTCCAGAAGAGCCCGATCGACTTCTCGAAGCGGCGCGTGAGCTCGTAGCCCGAACCGGCGCGCTCGGACAGCGAAACGAGGATCGCGTGCTCCAGTGCCATGCTTGGAGCGTGCTATGCAACTAGTTGCAGTGCAACGAGGCGCGCATCACTTCACCCACCCGGGTGGCACAAAACGGGTCGACTAATCGATCGAAAAGACCAGGATGGAGGGGTGCACCCGGTACTCGAACTGATCTCCGAACGGATGGCGTCGGCTAGTGTCCCGGGAGAGCGCACTGACGGCAGGCGCCTCGCGCTCGCCATCGAGGGCGGCAGCAGCCGCGGCACGTACTCCAGCGGCATGGTCCTGGCGCTGGACGAACTCGGCGTGACACCGGCGTTCGACGCCGTCTACGGCTCGTCGGCCGGCGCGCTGAACGGCGCCTGGCTGCTCTGCGGCCGATCCTCCACCGGCGTCCGGACGTGGTGGAACCCGGTGGTGATGCGCCGGATCATCAACCCGCTGCACACCCTGCGCGGCCGCGCGGTGATCGACCTCGAATACCTGGTCCACCAGGTCTATTCGGTGCTCGAGCCGATGGACTTCCCGGCGATCCTGGCCAACCCGGTCACCTTCCACCCGCTGGCCACCGACGCCGACACGGGGGAGTCGACCGACCTGCACCCCTTCCTCGACGACGTCGACGCGGTCAAGGTCGCGCTCGCCGCGTCGTCGTGCATGCCGGTGCTGGCCGGGCCGCCGATCCCGATGGCCGGCCGCCGGTTCGTCGACGCCGGCGTGGCCGAGCCGATCCCGTACCGCACCGCGCTCGCCCAGGGCGCCACCGACGTCCTGGTGCTGCGCACCCGCCGCGCCGACGAGCTGCCGGTGCCGCCGCCGCGGATGCACGACGTCGTCGTGCCGCGGTTCCTGCGGCGCCAGGCCCCCGGCGCGATCCCGGCCTGGCAGGACACCTACCGGCGGGACGTCGAGGACGAAGAAACGGTGACCACCGACCCGCGCATCCTGACCGTCCGCCCGCCGGCCGGTGCACCGGACGTGGCGGTGCTGGAGCGCGACCCCGAGGTCCTGCGCAAGGCCGTCGACCTCGGTAAAAGCGCCGTCCTCGACGTGCTGGACGGACTGCGCGAGGCGTCCTAAGGCTTGCGCGCGACGCCGCCGATCACCCGCGACTCGGACGGCGAACCGGCGAACACCGTGTGCTCGTCGGGGTGCCACGCCGGGGCGTAGACGAGCCCCGGCTCCAGCATCGGCCAGCCGCCGAAGAAGCGTTCGAACTCGGCCATCGTCCGCAGGAAACCCGGGTTCGTCGTGGTCTCGTAGTACTCGAGCAGGTCGAGCAGCGCCTGCCGCTCGTCTTCGTTCACCGGGTTCTCGTTGGTCATCTGCGACAGCACCAGCAGCGACCCGGGGGCGAGCCGGGCGCGGTAGAACTCGAGCAGCCGATCGGGGTCCTGCTCGTCCTTGACGAAGTGCATGACCGCGTTGATCACCAGGGCGATCGGCTCGCGCACGTCGATGAGGTCCGACGCCTTCACCCGCTCCCAGAGGTCGTCCGGCTGCAGGAAGTCCGCGGCGATGGCGTGGTGGCGCTCCGGGTCGGCGGTGTCGGCGAGCAGCAGCGTCGAGTGGGCCAGCGCGATGGGCTCGTTGTCGATGTAGAGCACCCGCGTGTCCAGCTCGGGGCGGGTTTCGTCGGCGACCTCGTGCACGTTGCCCGCGGTCGGCAGGCCGGAGCCGACGTCGACGAACTGCCGGATGCCTTCGCGGACGCACTGCCGGACCGCGCGGCCGAGGAACTGCCGGCTCGTGAGGCAGTACTCGCCCATGAGCGGCAGCCGGGCGCGGACCTTCTCGGCGAAGTCGCGATCGATCGCGTAGTGCGTGTTCCCGCCGATGAAGTAGTCGTAGATCCGCGCGGCGGACGGCCGGTCGAGACTGCTTGCGACGGCCTTGAGCGCGTCGTCGTGGTTGATCATGACCACCCCTTCGCGGCCCATGCTGCCACGGGAACGATCACGCCGGCGACAACGCCTCCCGATAGGCGTTGACGGACTCCGTCAACCGGTCCAGTTCGGCGCGCATCCGGGCGAGCCCGGCTTCGTCCAAGCTCATCGCCGCGCCGATCACGTCGGGGATGCCCCGCGCCTTCTCGTGCAGCGCCTTGCCGCTTTCGGTCAGGCTGACGCGGACCGAGCGCTCGTCGTCGGCCTGCCGGTTCCGGACCACCAGGCCCGCGGTCTGCAGCCGCTTGAGCAACGGCGAAAGCGTGCCCGAGTCGAGGTTCAGCTCGGCGCCGAGCTCCTTCACCAGCCGGTGGTCCTGGTCCCAGAGCGCCAGCATGACCAGGTACTGGGGGTAGGTCAGATCGAGGTCTTCCAGGACGACCCGGTACAGCGACGTCACCGCGCGCGACGCCGAGTACAGCCCGAAGCAGAGCTGGTCGTCCAGCCGCAGCGATGCCATGGCGGCCTCCTCTTCCTTGGCTGTCCATGGTGCGCGCGATCCGGCTGGGCGGCAACTTAAGTGCCCCGCATCTCATTGAACTCAAATTAGTTGTGCACAACTGAATTGCGAGCTACCTTCATGACATCAGCTTCCACCCCGAGGAGGACGACATGACCGCCAACCCGCACAACCTGGCCCTCGAACCGGCCGCGCAGGCGTTCGCCGAGGCCACCGACCAGCCGCCGTACCTGTTCCAGCTGGCGCCGGAGGAAGGCCGCAAGGCCGTCGACGGCGTCCAGGACGGCGAAATCGCCATGGCTCCCGCCGAGATCGAGGTGCTGACCGTCCCGGGCGGCCCGAACGGCGACGTCGAGACGCGGATCGTGCGCCCGGCCGGGGTCGAGGGCCCGCTGCCGGTGATCGTCTACATCCACGGCGCCGGCTGGGTGTTCGGCGACTTCCACACCCACGAGCGGCTGGTGCGCGAACTGGCGGCCGGAGTGGGCGCCGCCGTCGTGTTCCCCGAGTACAGCCGTTCGCCCGAGGCGCGCTACCCGATTGCCATCGAGGAGAACTACGCGGTGGCCAAGTGGGTCGCCCAGCACGGCGCGGAAAAGGGCCTCGACACCTCGCGCATCGCCATCGCCGGCGACTCCGTCGGCGGGAACATGACCGCGGCGCTGACCATCCTGGCCAAGCAGCGCGGCGACGTCACCTTCAAGCAGCAGGTGCTCTTCTACCCGGTCACCGACGCGAACTTCGACACCGGGTCGTACCGGCAGTTCGCCGAGGGCTACTTCCTCGGGCGCGAAGGCATGAAGTGGTTCTGGGACCAGTACACGACGGATCCCGCCCAGCGTGCGGAAATCACGGCGTCGCCGCTGCGCGCGTCGCTCGACGAGCTCGCCGGGCTGCCGCCGGCTTTGGTGATCACCGGCGAAGCCGACGTCCTTCGCGACGAAGGTGAGGCGTACGCGGCGAAGCTGCGCCAGGCCGGTGTGCCCGTCACCGCCGTCCGGTACCAGGGGATCATCCACGACTTCGTGATGGTGAACGCGCTGCGCGAGACCCACGCCGCCGAGGCCGCGATCACCCAGGCCGTCACCGTGCTGGCGCGCGCTCTGGCCGCGTAGTTGAGAAAGCGCTGAGCCCACCGCACGTTGCGGCCCTATGGCGGAGGTCACAAGGTCGCAACGTGCGAGGGGGCTCAAACGTGATATATACGCGAGTCCCGCGATCCGGGCGCGCATTTCTGCCCGCCCGGAAGGACCGTTGTCATGCACCTCAGCAGCATCCGGCTCGACTCGCCGATCACGATGGGCATCGTGATCGTCGTGACGCTGCTGGCGATCATCGCGATCCCGTTGTTCTGGGAGCGGTGGAAGCGCAAGCTGCTGTGGCGCACCGCCACCATCCTCTGCGCGGTCGTCGCCATCGTCGTCACCACCGGCCTGGCCGGCAACATGATCGGCGGCTTCTTCCCGACCCTCGGCTCGCTGCTCGGCACCGGCGCCTACGCGGCCAACACCATCGACGCCGAGACGAGCGCGAACGGCGAGAACCTCGAGGTCGTCCGGGAGGTGGGTGCGGCGCACGCCAGGGAGGGCAAGGGAACCGTCGCCCACATGAAGGTGACCGGCCGGCGCACCAAGCTCACCCGCGACGTGACGGTGTACCTCCCGCCGCAGCAGTTCGAACCGGCCTACAAGAATCTCCGGTTCCCGGTCATCGAGTGGATCCCGAACTACCCGTCCGGGCCCGAGGTCGTCACCGACGGGTACAAGCTCCCGGAACACCTCGACGCGGCGATCGCCAAGCGCGTGCTGCCCCCGGTCGTGGTGATCATGCCGGACCCCACGGGCGTCCCGAAGATCGGTCACGACACCGAGTGCGTCGACGAGGTCAACGGCACCGCGAACGACACGTACCTGACGGCGGACCTGCGGGAGTGGGCGCTGCAGAAGCTGGGCGTGTCGGCGGACCGGAAGGCCTGGACCTTCGCCGGCTGGTCCTCCGGCGGCTACTGCGCGATGAACCTGGTGACCCGGCACCCGCAGTGGTACGGCCAAGCGGTCAGCGTCAGCGGCTACGACCGCGCCCAGATGGACGCCGAGACGGAGAACTTGTACAAGGGCCGTCAGGACGTTGACGACGCCAACAACGTCGGCATCACGGTCCGCCTCCACCCGTCCCCGGTGGACATCCTGGCCATCTGGGGTGAGAACGAGAAGTTCGAGAGCGCGGCGGCCGAGCTGATCCGCGCCGGCGTCCGGTCCCCGGTCCGGTTTTCGGCGTGGAAGGTGCCGGACGCGGGCCACAACATGAACACCTTCAAGTCCCAGATCCCCGAAATCCTCACCTGGATCGGTGCCCACACGACACCTCCCGCCACGGCGGGCCGGCCGGTCGAGACCACCGGCGGGGTGCAGCCGTGGCCGCTGCCCCGGTCGGGCGCGGCGGGCGGGCTGGCGGACACCGACCAGGGAGCCGGCTGAGCCGCCTCAGCCGCCGCCGAGCAGCGCCGAGACGATCTCCGTGACCCGCCTCGAGCCGGTCGCGTAGTCGACTTTGGCGGGGTGCTCGGTCAGCACCACGACGATGTAGCGGCCGACCACGCCCGAGGTGTGCAGCACCCGCGTCGGCCGGCAGCACGACCAGCCCTGCTTCACCGCCCACTGCTGCCCGGCGGCGGCGTCCGGGATGCCGAAGTACTGCCGGAACCCGTCGGACCCCCGCTCGGTCGCGTCCCGCAGCGCGTTCAAGATCGCGGCCGACTTGTGGTCGAGCAGGTACTGGTAGATCCGCACGATGTCCGCCGCGGTGATGCGCGTGTCGCCCCAGCGACCGGGATCCTCCGGCGGCCGGGTGCCGGTGAGGCCGAGCTTCGTGGCCCAGCGCGTCACGATCGCCGGGCCGCCGTAGGCCGACCAGAACCGGCTCGCGAGGTCGTCGTCGCTGCGGGACAGCATCCGCTGGACGTCCGCCACGGGACCGCCCCGCTCGAGGACGGAAAGCGCGATCAGCAGCTTCACGAGCGAGGCGGAGGTGTACGCGCGGTCCGCGCGCACGGAGGTGATCGCCGCGCCGCGCTCCCGGTCGAAGACCACGGCGCTGACTTCGCCGTCGCGCACGATCTTGTCGAGCGCGGCGGCGGTCACCTTGACCGGCTCCGCCTTGGCCGCGGGCGCCGGCGTGGCGGACGGTTCACTCTTGGGTGCCGGGGACGGCGTCGAAGCCGGCGCCGGCGTCTCGGACGTCGGTGTGACGAATTCGGTGACCGCGATGGGCCGAGGCGCCTCGGCGGAGCTGTGACGTGCCGTCACCACCACCGCGCCGATCGCCCCCAGGCACAGCCCCACCAGGAAGATGCCGCTCAGCTTGCGCATGATCCGGATTGCCGGAACGGCCGTGCGCTGTTCGCCGGAACGGGCCGGTTTGTGGGATAGCTCTCGAACCAGGCCCGATCCGGGAACGCACCGGGGCCCTGCGGGCAAGCAGGATCGTTTCGCTCACCGTGTTCGCGGGGTACCTGAGGGCGGTGACGGTCGTCACCACCCGCTGGGAAGGACTGGAGTCATGGTTCACGCGAAAGGCGCACGCATCCGGGTCCGAGGCCTGCAGCCGGCGCAGGTGCTGGCCGGACTGGCCGGGATCGCGTTCCTCGTCGTCGGCATCATCGGATTCACAAGGACCGGCTTCGGCAACTTCGCCGGGCACCACGACGCCGGGTTCTGGCGGTTCTCCGCCAACCCGCTGATGAGCTTGGTCCGCGTCGTGACCGGGGTCGTCGGCCTGCTGTTCGCGTTCGGCTCGGGCCGCGCGCGGACGTTCGGCTGGCTGCTGTTCATCGGTTACGGCCTGCTGTTCGTGTGGGGCCTCATGATCGACGGCCTCATTTCGACCAACCCCTTCGCCAACGCCGGCAACCCGCTGGACATCGGGCGCGCCGACACGTGGCTGCACCTCGGTGTCGCCGCGCTCGGCCTGCTGATCGCGGTCCTGCCGGCCCGCCGCACCATCCTGCTGCCCGAAGACGAGACGGTCGACGAGCCGGCGGTCGCCGAGCAGCGCACCGAGGTGATCGACCGGACCGGCCGCACGGACCGGACCGACTACGTCGAGCCGGTCGACCGCGTCGACGCCGACCGGGTCCACACCGACCGCGTCCAGACCGACGGGGTCACCGAGGAGCCGCGTCGCCGGTCGTTCCTGCGTCGTGACCACAAGGGGCGAGGCCCGGAGGTCACTCACGAAGAGCGTCCGCCGGGCCTCGCCCACTAGCAGGTTCGGGGTGGTTCAGTAGGTGGTGCCACCGGAACCCGAGGTGTCATTGGTGCCCGCACCGCTGCCGGCCGGAGCTTGCTGCTGCTGGCTGGCGGCGGTGTTCGGGTTGCTGCCGAGCTTGCAGCCGGCGGGCTCGATGACGAACCAGGTGCCGTTGACGCCCTGGCCGTTCGCGTCGCCCGGCTTGGTGTCCTTCGAGAAGGTGTAGACGGGCCAGCCGCCGACGGTCACCTGCTCCGAGCCGTCCTGGCGCTTGATGCTGCCGAGCAGCTTCGAGTCGATGCCCTGCAGTTCGACCTTGCCGTTGGAGAGGACCGGCGGCCAGGTCTTGGCGCAGTCACCGTTGCAGGCGGAGGCCTTCTTCTTGGTGTCCTTCTGGAACAGGTAGAGCGTCATGCCGTTCTGGTCGACGATCGCGTCGCCGAGGCCGTCGATCTTGCTGGCGCTGAGCTTGACGCCACCGGCCTGAGAGCCGGTCGCCGCGGCCTGGCCGGCCTTCCCGCCCTTGGCGTTCGCCGCGTACCAGGCGCCACTGACGCCCTGGCCGCTCGCGTCGCCGGGCTTGGTGTCCTTGGCGTAGCGGTAGAGCGCCCACCCGCCGACGGTGATCTGCTCGGTCCCGTCGGAGCGTGTCACCTTCCCGACCATGTTCTTGTCGACGCCTTGGACTTGCACGTCCCCGGTCGCCAGCATCGGCGGCCAGGCCTTGGCGCAGTCACCGTCGCAGTTGGACTTCGGGGGCTTCGCGGTGTCCTTGTCGAACCGGTAGAGGGTCATACCGTTCTGGTCGGTGAGCACCTGCCCGAGGTCGGCGACGTCCGCGACGACCAGTTTGCCTTCGTTCGACGCCGGAGCAGCGTTTCCTACCTGGCCGTTGGCGGCCTGGCCGCCTCCGGTGCCACCGGCCGCCGCGGGAGCGACAACCGGCTGAGAAGCGGTCTCGGCACCCGAGCAAGCGGTGAGCACTGCCAGCCCGGCTGCCGCCGCGGCGACGGAGACGGCGATGCGCATGCGAAGCATGGAAGTTCTCCTTGTATCCGTTGGGGTTTCCCGCCGCTCGGTGCGGCTGCTTGATACCCACTACACGGACCCCCGCCGAGGACGGTTCAAAGGAATTTCCGGCTACTCCGAACGGCCCGGCTCCGGTCCGTCGCCGAGGCCGCGGTCGCCGGGGATGGGGTCGCCAAGCGCACGGTCGCCGGGGAGGGGGTCGCCGAAGACGCGGTCGCCGGAGATGGGGTCGCCGAGGGCGCGGTCACCGAGGAGGGGGCCGTCGAGTGCGCGGTCGTCGAGGGCGCGGTCGACCAGGGCGCCCGCCGCGCCGGTGTAGCCGGCGGGGTCGAGCAGTTCGTCCAGCGCGGCCGCCGTCAGCACGCCGGTGATGGCGGGCAGCTCGTCCAGCACGTCCCGGAGCGGCCGGTCTTCGCGCACCGCCCGCCGGGACGCCTCGCCCAGCAGCTCTTTGGCCTTCGCCTTGCCGAGCAGCGGCGCGAGCACGGCGGAGAGCCGTTCGGAGACGATCAGCCCGTGCGTCGACGCCAGGTTCGCCCCCATTCGCTCGGGCACCGCGCTGAGCCCGCGCGCCAGCTCGGCGGCGGTGTACGCGGCACCACCGGTCAGCCGCAGGCACTCGCGGACCAGTTGCCACTCGGCGTGCCAGACCCCGGCCGACCGCTCGTCCTCGGCGAGCATCGACTGCGTGACCCCGGCGGCCAGCACGGGCACCTGCAGCGCGGCCGACCGGATCAGCGTCGCGAGCACCGGGTTCCGCTTGTGCGGCATCGCCGAGGAACCGCCCCGCCCATCGGCGGCCGGTTCGGCGACCTCGCCCAGCTCGGTCCGGCTGAGCGTCTCGACGTCGACGGCCAGCTTCCCCAGCGCCCCGGCGGTGAACGCGAGCGCACCGGCGAGGTCGGCCACCGGCGTCCGCAGCGAGTGCCACGGAAGCACCGGAGCGGCCAGCCCGGTCTCCTCGGCGAACGCAGCGGTCAGCCGCACCACGTAGTCGCCGACGTCCAGGCCGGCGGCCGTCTCGTCGGCGAGGCGCGCGTACTCGACGTACGCCGCCAGCGTTCCGGCCGCTCCGCCCAGCGAGACCGGCAGCCCGCCGTCGAGCACGCGGCGGATGCGGACGGCCGCGTCCAGCACCAGCTGCCGCCAGCCCGCGGCCTTGAGCCCGAACGTCGTCGGCACCGCGTGGGCCGTCAGCGTCCGCCCGGCCATGGTCGTGTCCCGGTGCGCGCGGGCCAGCCCGGCCAGCGCCTCGGCCGTGGCGTCGAGGTCGGCGGCGAGCGGCCGCAGCGTCCGGTCGGCGACCAGCATCATCGCGGTGTCGAAGACGTCCTGGCTGGTCGAGCCGCGGTGCACGTACTCGGCGGCACCGGGCGCGAGCTCGTCGACCGCCGACGTCAGCGCCTTCACCAGGCCGACGACCGGGTTCGCGGTCGCCCGCGACCCGCGCGCCAGCTCGGCGACGTCGATCCGCGCCTTGCCCGCGGCTTCCGTGATCGCGTCGGCCGCCTCCGGCGGCACCGTCCCGAGCCGCGCCTGCGCCCTCGCGAGCGCCGCCTCGGCGTCGAGCATCGCGCGCAACCACGCCTCGTCACCGGTCGACGCTTCGGCCGGCGTACCGGCCCGCACCGGGGACAGGAGTCCGGAATCGGGGTCGACGGTCATGGCGTCAGCATCGCACGCGGCCGCCCTCACCGACGGCCGCACGATCGGGTCTGGCACGCTCATCCGCCATGACCAGCGCTCCGTCCGCCGAGGACACCGCCGGCTCCGAAACCCGGGCCATCGCCGCCGAGCGGCTGACCTTCTTTTCGGACGCCGTCGTCGCCATCGCGATCACGCTGCTCGCGCTCGAGCTGCCGCTGCCGGAGGGCGCCACCAGCGCCGAGCTGCTGCGGTCACTCGGTCATCACCAGTCCGAATACGTCTCCTTCCTGATCAGCTTCATCGTCATCGGCGGCCACTGGCGCGCCCACCACCGCCTGTTCAACTACGTCACCACGCTCGGCGGCGGGCTCGCCCGCCTCACCTTCGGCTGGCTCTTGATGCAGGTGATCATGCCCTTCGCCACGAAGGTGATCGCCGAAGACGGCGGGTTCGAATTCCGCTTCGTCTTCTACGCCGTCGTGCAGGTCGTCGCGCTGACGCTGTTCCTCCTCATGGCCTGGCAGATCAAGCGGAACCACCTCTACCGCGCGGACACCCCGCCGGAGCTCTTCGGCACGGTCTACCGCGGAATCGGCGCGATGATCGCCGCGTTCGCCATCTCGATCCCGGTCGCCTTCTTCACGCACTGGGCCTACGCGTGCTGGATCGTCGTTCCGCTGGTGGTCAACCTCCTTTCCCGCTTCCGCCGCCGGACGGCAGCTGCCTGAGCCGTCATTCGCCGGTTTCGCCGTCGATCCGCTCGCGGATCAGGTCGGCCTGGCCGATGTGGCGCGCGTACTCGCCGATCATCCGCAGCATCACCCAGCGCAGGGTGAACGGTTCGCCGGTGCTGCGGCGAATGCCGGTCTGCTCCAGTGAGGCGGCCGCGACGATCTCGCGGGAACGCGCGCATTCGGCGTGCCACAACGAGAACGCCTCGTCGACGTCGCCGCCCAGGTCCGTGAAGTCCTGCTCCGGGTCGTCGTCGGAGTAGTAGAGGTTCGGGAGGTCCTCGCCCGCGAACTGGATCCGGAACCACCAGCGTTCGCAGCCCGTGAGGTGCCGCAGCAGCCCGTGCAGGGTCAATGTGGACGGTGGTACCGAGCGTTCGGACAGCTGCGCCGGGTTCAGGCCGGCGCACTTCAGCTCGAAGGTGCGCCGGTAGTACTCGAGGCTTTCGGTGAGCGCCCGGCGCTCGTCAGCGACCGGCGCCGGGTCGGTTCTGGGGCCGGTCAGGCGGAGCGGAGCCGCCACCGGGGTGGTGTGTTCGGTCATGCGCGGAGCGTGCCACAGGGGTCCGACAATTTTCGGTTCGCCGTCGCGGTCGGTGATCGGGCAACCGCCGCGAAACCCCAGTTCAAGCACGGTTTCACGAACCCGGTAACGAATTTCGGGGTGCGCCGATCTGATCTTCGTCACCCCTGCTGCGCACGCCAGTTTCACCGGTCGGAGCGGCACCCCTCGGTTCGGAACCAGGAGATCACACTATGCAGCGAACCGGACGAAGAGCCGCCGTGCTGGCCGCGCTGGCGGCCGCGGCCCTGGGCGCGTCGCCCGCCGTCGCGTCCGCGGCCCCGCCCGCGAGCACGATCGACGTCAGCGCGACCACCGTGCGCGCGGGCACCACGTTCACGGTCACCGAGCAGCTGACCAACCCGGCGGACTTCACGGTCACGGGCGCGAAGGCGGCGCTCTACGTCAAGGAGAAGCCGATCGCCGACGTGGTGGACCTGGTCTCCTGCGACGGGGCGATCGCGCCGTGCGCGCCGTACCTCAGCAGCTTCCGCGGCGGCGTCGGCGACCTGAACGCGGGGGAGAGCCGGACGGTGACGTTCACCCTGCGCGTCAAGGACGACGTCGCGCCCGGCCAGTTCACGCTCCAGCACCAGTTCGCCGGCGACAACTACGCGTTCGCCGTCGAAGACGGCCCGGCCGTCACGATCGCCCCGCCGGACGAGGCCGACGTCAAGGTGGCGCTGACGGCCACCCCGCGCCCCGGCCTGGTGGCCCAGGTCGAGTACGTGATCAAGGTGTCGAACACCGGCCCGGCCACGGCGACCGGCGTCCGCGTGACGGCCACCCCGGGCACCGGCCGCACGGTCGTTTCGATGACGGGCTGCACCCGCTCGGGCGCGACGCTGACCTGCGCGATCGGCACCCTGGCCCCGGGCGCCTCGGCCACGGCGAAGTTCACCTCGGAAGGCGGCTTCTTCGCCTGGGGAGCGTTCACGACAACGGCTCAGCGAGCAGCGAGCGCACCGGCCGACCCGGAGGCGGCCAACGACAAGGCGTCGAAGAAGTGCACTGCCTACACGGGCCTGTTCGTCCAGTGTTGACGGCGTGACGCGCGGGACCTGGATCGGGTCCCGCGCGTCCGCTTTCGTTCGTCCACGTTCGTCCACAGAGGATCAGAGCGCGAACGCGGCCGAGCACCCCCGGCGTCGCACGGCATCGGCGGTCTCGTCGGCGGCCTGTCCGGTGGTGTCGATGACGTGCCGTTCCAGCTCGCCGAGCCCGGCGAACGCGCCGTACATCCCCTTGAGCGGTTCGACGTCGGTGAGCTGAGGCGCGTCGCGGGCCATCCCCCGGGCGAGGGTGACTTCGAGGCTGGGCCGGAGCACGACGTAGTAGAGGTCCAGACCGTCGCGCCGCGCGGCGTCCCGGAAGGGCTGCAGCGCCCAGGGGCCCACGATGCCATCGAGCACCACGTCGTAGTCCCCACGCGCATACCCACAGGCGGCCTCGGCGATCACCCCGAGCACGACCTCGTTCTGCCGGGCGGCCTCAGGCAGGTAAGGCGGCACGAACCCGGTCCGGATCCAGACGTAGAAGCTGTCGGTGTGCAGGTGAACGGCAGGCCGCACGCCATCGGCAGCCACCATCCGGGCAACGGTCGACTTCCCGGCACCGGGCGGCCCGGTGAGGATCAGCAGGGATCCAGGCATGGACGCATCATGGCCAGCGAGCTGGCGAAGAACCAGTCTTGACCTTCCCGGCACCCTCAGCCGCACCCGGCGTGCGAGGGCCCGACCGGGGCCTGGCTAAACTGGTGGCACGGGCCGTTAGCTCAATTGGTAGAGCTGCGGACTTTTAATCCGTAGGTTCTGGGTTCGAGCCCCAGGCGGCCCACTCGATCGACATCCCTGCTGACCAGTGGGGATGTTCGTGTCTGCGGGCCTTGCGAGCTTGACGTGATCTTGGGTGGGCCCTTGTAGGGCCCTGAACAGCGAATATGTGACGGCATGGCAAGTGGGTCGGTTGAGGGCGTCCTTCGCCGCGGTTGATTTTGCCCTTTCTGATCGGTCGATAGGTCTTTCGGTTCCTGGTTCTCAGGCGGCGATGGTTGTGTGGCTGGTTCGCCTGCCAGCGGTCACGGGCCGGCGAGCATCTGCGCGGTGCCGTCGGCGTGGTGTGCGGAGGCGGGTGGTGGTGGTGCGTGTCGGCGGTGAGAACGATGCCGGCGTGGCCGAGCTTGTCTTGGACGGTTTTGAGGTCGTTGCCGGTGGCGAGGAAGAGGCTGGCGGCGCCGTGGGCGCAGGTCGTGCAACCGGATCGGCGGCAGCCCTGAGCGAGTGTTCAACAGGCGGAAGAGGCGGGTCAGTGCGTCGGGCCGGATCGTCCGTGGGGGAGTTCGACGTAACGGGCGGGGTTGCGGTCGATGAGCCCGCGCCGGACAGCGGCGTTGAGCGCAGCGCGCACGGTGGCGTGGATGCGCCGCAACGTGCCGGCGGTGACCGGCAGGCCTGCACAGCCGCAGGTGCGGATGATCGCGGTGAACATCGCCTGGACGTGGGCGTTCGTCAGTTCCTTGAGCAGGTGCCCGCCGAGGTAAGGGATGAGGTAAGCGTGGATGTGCTGGCGGTAGCCCCGCAGCGTTGACTCGCCTGGTCCGAGCCGGATGTCCAGTCGCATTTGCAGCCACTGCGCGGTGGTGATCATCGTGGGGGCCGGGTCGCTGCTACCAGGTTGCAGGTGTAGTCGCGGGCCTGTCGCGCTGCTTGTTGTGAGGCGAATCCGTCGTCGGGCGCCGTCGCGGCACTCACACCGCTTGTAGAGACCCGAAATTTTCTCCATCCGGCTTCACCGCCCACATGTGCATCGGATGGCTTAAGCATGCGCTTCGAGTGCCTCGCGGGACCCGCTGAACAGGCATGACGCAACTCAAGTGGTGGCGCGGTCAAGTCATGTCTTATTCGGGCGAAATAGTGCTTTTATTAGCTATGGGAGGTTTTGTCAAGCTGGTTACTGTGCGGTGAATACACCGGTTGGTCTCTTTTCTTTCGTAGTCTGATCGGTCAGGGTGATCTTGGGTTCGTCGGGGGCCCGGCTGTGTGCTGGTGCTCTTGGGCGAGGGGGATCTCGTGCGTTTTTGTGGTGCGCGTTGGCGCGCTCTTTTGGTGTGCGCTGCCGTCGGCGTGGGGACTGTTGGGATGGTCGCGCCGGCTCATGCCGATACACCCAGGGTTGTTCCGGGTTCGGCTCCGGACAAGGCCACGGCGACCGCTTACGCCCGTGCGGGTGGTAAGCCGGTCGAAGTGAGCTCGGAGACCACGGAGACGTCGCAGACCATGGCGAATCCGGATGGTTCGTGGACGATGACGCAGTACGTCCACCCGGTCCGGGTGAAGCAGGCCGGGGCGTGGGCGCCGGTGGACACCACGCTGGTGCGGCGGGCGGACGGGTCGGTGGGGCCGAAGGCGGTCACGATCGACGTCAAGCTCAACCCTGGTGGGACGGGCTCCGCGGGCGTGCCGATCGTGCAAGCGGGGCAGGACGGCAAAGAGGTCGGTCTGAAGTGGACGGCCGATCTGCCGGCGCCGGCGCTGACTGGTGACACGGCCACTTACGCGGAAGTGCTTCCGGGCGTTGACTTGACGGTGAAGGCGGCTCCCGAAGGCTTCACGGAGAACTTGGTCGTCAAGACGGCGGAGGCGGCGAAGAACCCCAAGCTGCGGGAGATCCCGTTCGGCCTGCACACGCGCAATACGACTGTCAGCGTTGCCGAAGGTCAGGGGCCTGGTACGCCGGCGCAGGCTGCTCCGACCGATGGGCTCGAGGTCAAGGACGCGGCTGGGCGAGTCGTTTTCTCCGGGAACGCCTCGCGGATGTGGGATTCTTCCGGTGACGGCTCACCGGCCGAACGGGAGCTGGGCGAGGGCGGCGGCCGGCGGGAGGCCGTGATGGATGTCGCCCTCACCCCGGACAAGGTGACCATCACTCCGGACCAAACGTTCCTGAACGACCCGGCCACCCGGTACCCGGTGTCGCTGGACCCGGGCTACGACTGCAATTCGTGCTGGAACCAAGCGCATGTGGTGGTCCAGTCCGGACACCCGGGCGCGCGCAACTGGAACGCCACGGACGGGGACCTGTCGAACCTGAAGGCGGGTTACGAAAACTTCGACAGCGCCGGGACGTCGCGGTCCTACATCCAGATGAACAGTGAGCGCTTGGGCGGCACGGTGGTGCACAGCGCGTCGCTGAACACCAAGGTCCAGCACAGCGCCAAGTGCGATGGGGACGCCAAGCCGACCGGGTTGTGGTTGTCGAACCCCGCCTCGCCCGACACGACCTGGGCCGCGCAGCCCGGCTGGAGTTACCAGGTGTCCACGATGAACGTCGCGAACTGCCACGACACACCCAACGTGGATGGGGTGTTCAATGCCACCGCGGCGGCCAAGGACGCGGCGGCGAACCGTTGGCAGAGCACGTGGTTCGTGCTCGCGGCCGCCAACGAAGGCGATGGGGTGGCGGCGTGGCGGCGGTTCGACCTGAACCCCTACTTCGCGGTGAACTACGATTCCTACCCCAACTCGCCGGCGGCCCTGTCGATGCAGAACGGGACGCTGCCGTGCGCGTCGGGGTCGGACCGGCCGTGGGTGTACACGAAGACGCCGCAGCTCGCGGGCCGGCTGTCCGATCCGGACGGTGGCACGCTCTACGGCAAGTTCGCCCTCGCGTACGGTGCGCTCGGTCACAACGTCTACGTTCACGACAACGGCGACAATCTCGTGTCGGTGGGCACGGGCGGGTCGAACCAGGAGTCGACCGCGCAGCTGGCGGCGGTCCCGCCGGGGTGGATCAACGAAGACGGTATCTACAACTGGTCGATGCAGGCCTACGACGGTGAGCTGTGGTCGAACTGGGTCGGCAACTGCGAGTTCACCGTGGACACCAAGGTACCGGCGCCGCCCGTGGTGGCGATGGCGTCCTGGACCGACCCGAAGGTCCAGGGTGACGCGGTGGAGTTCTCCGTGTGGACCGGCATGGCCACCGAGAACCTCTACGACATCGACCACTTCATCTACACCACCGACGGTTCCGAACCCCAGACCCAGGGCTCGCCGACCGCGCCGGCCACCCAGGGTGTCGACGCCGACGGCAAGATGGTCGCCACGACGGCGCTCAAAGTGGTGGCGGCCAACGGCAACCAGAACCTGATCAAGGTCAAGTCGGTGAACAAGGCCGGCATGCCCAGCCCCGACGCCACCTGCGTGGTGCTCGCCGAATCGAATCCGGCGTTGGACGGGCCGTCCTGCTCCTACCACGTCCAGCCGCTCACCCCCGGCAAGAACCTGGTCGCCGCCTGGAGCGCCGACGAACCGTCCGGCACCACGTTGGTCGACGCCGCGTCGTCGACGCCGGACAACGCGACCCTGCCCACTCACCCGGCCACCGCGTCCGGCGGCGTCACCCGAGGTGCGGGTTACAACCACGGCACCAGCTGGACCCACCCCGACACCAGCGGCTACAGCGACGGCGTGAAGGGCGCGATCAACCTCGACGGCACCAGCGGCTACGCCGAGACCGGTGATCGGGTGCTCGATCCGACGAAGTCGTTCACGGTGGCGGCCTGGGCGAAGCTCACCGACACCACGCATTCGCAAACCATCATCGCCCAAGACGGCACCCAGGCGATGGCGCTGGCCCTGCAGTACAACAAGGAAACCAACTCCTGGGCGCTACGCGTCTCGGTCGATGATTCGGTCACACCGGCGGCCGCCTGGGCCTTCTCGAGCGGACCACCCCAGACCGGGGTGTGGACCCATGTGGCGGGGACGTATGACGCGTCGACCCATGCCGCGACCCTCTACGTCGACGGCGCGAAACAAAGCACGGTGATCGCCCAACCAACGGCCGCAACCGCACCGGCGGTCCTGGGCGCGGCGAAATGGGCCGGGGTCCGCGCCGACTATTTCCACGGTTCGCTCGACGACCTGCAGGTGTGGCAGCGGGCCCTGTCCGGGCAGGACGTCCACGACCTGGCCGGCGTGGCCGTGCCGCTCGCGAACTACGGCCTCGCCGAGGGCTGCGCATCGGAGCTGACGTCGGCGACCTCACGGGTCCCGTCGCTGCAGGCGAGCTGGGCGCTTGGGGAGACCAGCGGGAACACCGCCGCCGACAGCACCGGCCGCGGCAACACCGTCACCCTCACCGGCGGGCATACCTGGGTACCCGGCCACGATGGCGGCGGCCTGCAGCTGGACGGTTCGAGCGGCTACGGATCCACCCCTGGCCCGGTGGTGGACACCGCCAGGTCCTTCACCGTCTCGGCCTGGGTCAACCCCGCCGATCTCAACGCCGACCACACCGTCTTTTCGCAAGCCGGCACCCAAGCCGCCAACTTCGTTCTGCGTTATGACAAGACAGCCAACCGCTGGGCGTTCGGGATGTCCCCGGCCGACAACACAGCGGCGGCGATGACCTGGGCGATGAGTACCTCGGTTCCGCAGGCGGGGACGTGGACCATGCTGACCGCGACGTTCGACAAGACGACCCGGCAACTCCGGCTGTCGGTGAACGGGAAGCACGAAGCCGATGCCACGGTGGCCGCGGCGTGGACAGCGAACGGGCCGCTCATGCTCGGAGCCGAGCCCGGTGGGAAGAATCTGTTCAAGGGAGTGCTCGACCAAGGTCAGGTGTGGTCACACGCACTAACCGACGACCAGATCGCGGGGATGAACAGCCTGCGGTACGTCGACAACGTCACCCAGAGTGCGGGCACGCCATCGGGCGGGGTTTCACTGGGCACGGACACCGACACCGCAGGGAACCCCGCGGCGTGTGCGGCGCAGTTCACCGTCGACGGCGGCGAAGTCGCGACCACCAGGCCCGCGACCCTGCGGACCGACAAGTCGTTCACGTTCGAAGCGTGGGTCAAGCACACCTGGACGGCGTCGGACGCATCCGTGAACGGTCCGGTCGACCCCTCTCCCCGGGCTGTCGTCAGCACGACCGACGCCCAGTTCTCGCCATTGCTGCTCGGTTACCGGCCGTGGGCCGACGCATCGGGTGCCCAGCACGGCAGGTGGAGTTTCCTGGTTTCCCCGTCCGCGACCGGCAATGACAGCCGGATCGTGTTGAGCGACGCCGTCGCGGCCGACAACACGTGGACGCATCTTGCTGCCACCTATGATGCCGCCACCGGCTATATCGCGCTCTACGTGGATGGGGCGAAGCAGAACTTCTACGTCAACACGCCCGACGGTGGTGGAGTCGTGGCCCGGGATTCCAGCGGCGGTCTCGTTCTCGGCCACGGGGTGTGGACGGGACGGCGCAGCGACACCTGGTATGGAGGCCTGGCGGGCGTGCGGGCCTATTCCGGGCTCCGCGGCATCGCCGGGATCAACTTCGACAGACAGGCCGACGACCCCGGCAGCCTTTTCGGCGTCACCCACTAGCACCGGCTTCGGCGCGTCGAGCGCCCACCAGACCTAGGTAGGCAGAGATGACTCACTCGCGTGGCTTCGTGCGCTTCCCCAGATGCAGACGGGCATTGGCCCTTGGTCTCGCCGTCGTGCTGCTGGGTTCGGCGCAGACCGCGGCGGCGGAAGCGGCGGCTCGCGGCTGGCACGGGCTGGGCTGGGACTTGCCTCCGTTGCAGCAGACCAGCTCCGTGGACGGCGTCGACGGCGGCTTCCGTGCGAAACCGGTGGTTCCGGCCGGATCCGGCGGTCCCGCGAAGGTCAGCTGGCCGGCGGCCACCAGCACCGAGGTCGACCTCCCCGTTGACGCCGGCGCGGCAAAGGCGCCTGCGGGGCAGGCGGTCGCCGTGGCGCGGTCGCAGGCGAAGACGGCCGAGGCCCGGCACACACCGGGCAAGGTCCGGGTCAGCACGCTGGACCAGGCCACGACGGCCAAGACCGGCATCAAGGGCGTGCTGGTCAAGGTGGAGCCGGTGCTCGGTGACACGAGCGGGCCGGTGAACGTCGACGTCGACTACCGGTCGTTCGGCGACGCCTACGGCGGCGACTTCGGCGGGCGCCTGCACCTCGTGCAGTACCCGTCGTGCCTGCTGACGACGCCGGACAAGCCCGAATGTCACGTCGGTACGCCGCTGGCCTCGGACAACAACACCAAATCCCGGCACGTTTCGGCCGACGTTACCTCGGTGGACAAGCAGGCTGGCACTTCGATGCTGGTGGCCGCAGAGGCTGGCACCAAGAGCGGTGGCGGTGACTTCGGCGCGACCGACTTGAAGCCGGCCGGGTCCTGGTCGGCGGGGGGCTCGTCGGCGGACTTCACTTACTCGTATCCGATCGGCACGCCTGCTGCGCTCGGAGGTACCGCTCCGTCGGTCAGCCTGAACTACTCCTCGAGCTCGGTGGACGGGCTGACGTCGGCCACGAACAACCAGGCCTCGGGCGTTGGCGACGGCTGGAGCCTGTCGGGCGGCGGGTTCATCGAACGCCGCTACAAGGGCTGCAGCCAGGACTTGGGCGGCAACAACGGCCAGACCAAGACCGGTGACCTCTGCTGGTTCAACGACAATGCCACGATCTCCTTCGCCGGCGCCAACGGCGACCTGATCCTGGACAAGAACACCCAGACGTGGCACCCGAAGGACGATGACGGCACGCGCGTCGAACGTCTCACCGGCGGCGCCAACGGCGACAGGTTCGGCGAGTACTGGAAGGTCACTACGCCTGACGGTGTCCAGTACTTCTTCGGCCTCAACCACTTGCCCGGCTGGTCGTCCGGTAAGGCGGAGACCCAGTCGACCTGGACCGCTCCCGTCTTCGGCAACAACACCAACGAACCCTGCAACGCCGCGACCTATGCCGCGTCCTGGTGCAACCGCGCGTGGCGCTGGAACCTGGACTACGTTGTCGACCCGCACGGCAACGCGATCGCGTACTACTACCAGCCCGAGACGAACTACTACGGGCTCAACCGCAACGCTGCCACCGCGAACAACCCCGGCACGCAGTACACGCGCAGCGGTTACCTGCAGAGGATCGAGTACGGGTTCAACACCAAGGTCGCCGACACCTTCAGCCACGCGCCGGCGCAGGTGCTGTTCGACACGGCCGAGCGCTGCTTTCCCAGCGGCACGATCACCTGTGATCCCGGTCAGCTGAATTCGGGAACGGCGACGTCGTGGCCGGATGTGCCGTCGGAGGCGATCTGCGCCCAGGGCGCGGTGTGCGTGTACAACTCGCCGTCGTTCTTCTCCCGCAAGCGCTACACCAAGATCACCACCCAGGTGTCCGACGGCGGCGCGGGGTGGAAGCCGGTTCGTGAGTGGGCGCTGGCGCAGTCGTTCCCGCCGACCACGGACGGGAACAAGACGGCGTTGTGGCTGGACTCGATCACGGAGACGGGCCGGATTTCGAGCCCGAACACCGTCGGCTCGGCGATCACGCTGCCCGCGACGACGTTCCACGCGAAGTCGATGGCCAACCGGGTCAACGCCAACATCCAGTACACCGCGCTGACCCGCAACCGGATCGACGCCATCACCACACCGCAGGGCGGCCTGACCACCGTCAACTACGCCGACCCCGAGTGCAAACCCGGCGGCCCGATGCCCGATCCGGCGAACCTGAAGAACAACACGCTGTCGTGCTACCCGGTGTACTGGTCCCCGCCGGGAGCGACCGATCCGGTGCTGGACTACTTCAACAAGTTCAGGGTCACCGACGTCATCGAAGATGCCAACACGACGCAGCAGCCGCAGCAGAAGGTCACTCATTACGACTACCTCGGCGGCGCGGCCTGGCACTACGACGACGACCCCTTCTCCGATCCGAAGTACCGTACGTGGTCGCAGTGGCGCGGCTACGGCGACGTCAAGACGACCACCGGGCTCGGCCCCGCGGGCGGTGACCCGTCCGGGCCGCCGGTGACCACCGAGACGTTCTACCTGCGCGGCATGGAAGGCACGACGGTCACCAGCCCGAACTGGCACGAGTCGTTCACCGACCGCAAGGAGGTCGCCGGCTTCACCCGCGAGACCGTCACCTACCGCGACGGTCAGGTCGTCGGTGGCAGCCTGACCGAGCCGTGGGTATCAAACGCGACGGCCACCGATGCCGACGGCCGCACGGCGGCCTACACCGATACGGACACGACCCGGACCCGTACCTGGCTGGACACGAAGAGCACGTGGCGGGTGTCGCGCACGCACACCACCCACGGCAAGTACGGGCTCGCGACCGCCGTGCAGACCGAAGGCGACACCAGCGACCCCAAGCAGACCAGTTGCACCCTCACCACCTACCTGGAAAACGCCACCGCCTGGCTGCTGAACTCCTCGAGCCAGGTGCAGAAGATCTCCGGGGTCTGCGACGCCACCGCCAACCCACCCGGGTCCGGCAACATCATCAGTGACACCCGGACCTACTACGACAAGCTGGCCTTCGGCGCGGCGCCCAGCGAAGGCAACATCACCCAGATCGACAGCCTCGACGACTGGCCGGCGGGCGGTACGGAGAAGATCAAGTCGCCGGCCGCGACGACCGTGTACGACAAGTACGGGCGGGCGGTCAGTGCCACCGACGCACTCGGCCTGACCAGCACCACGGCCTACACCCCGGCCGAAGGCGGCCCGGTCACCCAGGTCGACACCACCACACCGCCGGTCACCGCCGCCGCGAACGCACCCAAGTTCACCTCGACCAAGTACCTCGACCCGGTCTCCGGCATCACCGTCGCGAGCAAGGATGCGAGCGGGCTGCGCACCGACGCCACGCAGGACGCTCTCGGCCGCGTGGTGTCGGTGTGGAAACCGGGCCACAGCAAGGCGGCGAACTGGCCGGCGGACGTCCTCTACAGCTACAGCGTCCGCAACGCCGGTGGCGTCAGCAATGTCACCACCCAGACCCTGCTGGCGAACGGGCAGTACGCGACGTCGTACACGCTCGTCGACGGTCTGGGCCGCACCGTTCAGACCCAGGCGCCGCGGGCCGACGACGGGCCCGGCCGGATCATCACCGACACCTTCTACGACTCGCAGGGGCGGACGTACAAGACCCACAACGCCTACTGGAACAGCGCGGCCCCATCGTCGACGCTGTACGTCACCGATGACGCGTCGGTCCCGAACACGACGTTGACGACCTTCGACAGTGCGGGGAGCCCGCGGACCAGCGCGTACCTGCTGCACGCCGTCGAGCAGTGGCGCACCACGACGATCCCGGACGGCGACCGCACGACCACTATCCCGCCGGCCGGTGGCACCGGGTCGACCACCATCACCAACGGGCTCGGCCAGACCGTCCAGCTGCTGCAGTACAAGGACCCCACGAAATACACCCCGGGGTCACCGGCCGACACGACGACCTACGCCTATACCCGCAGCGGCAAGCAGGCCACGGTCACCGACACGACCGGCAAGAACGTCTGGTCCTTCGAGTACGACCTGAAGGACCGCAAGATCGCCTCGACCGACCCGGACACGGGCCGGACGACGTTCACCTACGACGCGGCCGGCCGGCTGCTGACCACGACGGACGCGCGCAGCCGGTTGATCAGCTACACCTACGACAACCTCAGCCGCAAGACCGCCGAATACGACGGCCCGGCGCTGACCGGCACGAAGATCGCCGGCTGGACCTACGACACCTTGCTTCCCGGGCAGCCGACCAGCTCCACCCGCTACGTCGGCGACAAGGCTTACACCAAGGAAACCAGCGGCTACGACACCGCGGGCCGGCCCACCGGCAGCAAGGTCACCATCCCGCCGGGCGACAAGGGTCTTTCCGGCAGCTACCGGTTCGGGATCACCTACGACCCGAATTCGGGTGCGGTACGCACCATGAACACGCCCGAGGAGGGCGGTCTGCCGCCCGAGGAACTCTCGTTCGGCTACTACGACAACGGCGCCCCGAAGACAATGCTGGCCGCCAATGGTTCGGGCGGCGGCACGATCCTGGTCTCGTCGACGGCGTACAACCCGCTGGGGCAGGTCCTGCGGACCAACTTCAACGATGACCAGAGTCCCTACCAGGTCTCGGTCACCAGCACCTACACCGACGGCACCAATCGGCTCGAGACGGTTCAGGCGCAGCGTTCGACGTCGTCGGACTACTGGATCGCCAACCGCGTCTACACCTACGACCAGGTCGGCAACCTCACGAAGATCGCCGACACCCCACCGGGAACGAAGGCCGACGTCCAGTGCTTCCGCCAGGACTACCTGCAGCGGCTCACCGAAGCCTGGACGCCGTCCTCGGCCGACTGCACGGCCCAGCCGACCACGGCAGGTATCGACGGGGCAGCGCCGTACTGGACGTCCTGGACCTTCGACGACACCGGCAACCGCAAGACCCAGGTCCAGCACACACCGTCGGGGGACGTCACGACGGCCTCGACGTACCCGGCGCCGGGGGCTTCGCGTCCGCATGCTGTCGAGGCTGTCACGACCACGGGCTCGTCAGGAACGACTCAGACGAGCTACGGCTATACGAAGACGGGTAGCACGGAGTCGCGTGGTCCGGCTGGTGCGGCGCAGACGTTCACCTATGACGCCGAGGGCCGGGTCGCGACGGCGAAGGAGGCCAATGGAGGGGACAGCAGTTACCTCTACGACGCCGACGGCAACCTCCTCATCACCAAGGACCCGAGCGGCACGACGTTGTCGGTCGGCGACATGGAGCTGTTCGTCCCGACCGGGGGCATCTTCGCCACGGGCACCCGGTTCTACAGCTACAACGGCCAGGTCATCGCGACTCGCGCGTCGTCGGGTGGCTTGAGCTGGAAGCTGTCCGATCACCAAGGGTCCACGTACGCGACGGTGGATGCCGGCAATCTGGCGGTGACCAAGCGCTGGCAGGACCCGTACGGCATCAGCCGCGGGACTCCGCCGTCGACGTGGCCGGACAAACACGGCTTCGTCGGCGGCTACCAGAACACAACCGGGTTGACCCACCTGGGCGCCCGCGACTACGACCCGTTGTCCGGCCGGTTCCTGACTGCCGACCCGATGCTGGACACCGGCAACCCGCAGGCACTGAACGCCTACAGCTACGGCAACAACAGTCCCGTGTCGTTCAGCGACCCGCTCGGCATGATGTGGGGCGCCGCTTGCGGCCCGGACGGGGTGCTGTGCGGGACCGGCGAGGCGATGTCGGACCCGAACTACGTCGACAATCGTGCCTTCTTCATGAAGCAGCGCGGGTACAGCCAGCAGTCGATCGACAGCTTCCGTCATATCGCCGCCAACAGCGGCTGCAAACGCGGCTCAGCCTGCAGCAATCAACGGGAGATCGCCCGGGGGCACGTCAAGAAGTACTCTCCGGTCACCGACGATCCCCAGCGTTTGATCAGTCTCTGGTCGTCGCTTGCGCAGCAGATCGACGGGCCGCGCCCGTTCTGGAACACCGCCACCGGCACCGGCAACGAAATGGCGTGCTTCGGCCAGCGCGGTTGCCGGATGGCGTGGATCTACCTCTTGGAGCACGGCCAGGACACGGCGGGCGCCAAGGTGATCGCGGCGACGTACTGCGTCGAGCACTTCGACGAGTGCGTGGACGAGAAGAACTTCAACGACATGGTCATGGACGACCTCACCAGCCTGCTGATGCTCGGCGCGATGGGATTCGGGTCGGCTGCCGGGGCGGTGGGCGAGGAGACCGCCGGCGCCACGGCTGCCGCCGACGGCAGTTCGATGAGGACGCCACTGAGCTCGCGCACGGGATGCCCGAACAGTTTCGCTGGCTCAACTCCGGTGCTCATGGCGGATGGGAGCACCAAGCCGATCGCGCAGGTCGAGGTCGGTGACGAAGTCGAGAACGCCGAACCCGATGACAGCGTCGTGCAGCGTCACGTCGTGACGGCGCTGCACGTAACCGACGACGACCGTGACTTTGTTGACATCGCAGTCCTGACATCGGATGGCCTGAAGACCATCGCCACGACGGCACACCACCCCTTCTGGAACGCCACAAACCACACCTGGGCTGACGCGGCTGACCTCGAAGTCGGTGACCTGCTCGCTACGCCGGGTGATGGCCGGGTCGCTGTTCGTGTCGTTCATAGATACAGTAGGAGCGATCGCACCTATAACCTTACTGTCGAGATAGTTCACACGTACTATGTGATGGTCGGCACCACGCCGGTGCTCGTACACAACTGCACGCCGACTGCAGCAAATGGTGCGAGCCTCGAAAACATTAGCGGGGGTGACGCTGCGAAGATCCAGGCAACTGCTGATCGGATTGGTAAGCCGGTGCATCTGGTGGGCAGTAGGGCCAGCGGCACGGCTGGCCCTGAATCGGACTGGGATTACGTGGTTACAGGGGCTAATAGTAAGATCAAGGACAAGATTAAATGGATTGCGCCCTCCGGTGTTCGGACGGGCCAGGGTAAGGGATTGGATATCTTTACTGGCCCTCTCAACGAGGATTTGCCGTACATCACCTTCTATCCGAAAGGGCTATGTGGATGCGGATGATCGAAGTTGAGCTCCTGGGGCGCGAAGGTAACGTGACGGTTCTTCGTATGCCTGATAGGAAGTTTCCGGGAATCTTCATTCAGGGTGATACAATGGCTACGTTCCGAGACCTTTTCGAGGAGGTTGGCGGAATCGATGAATTGCCGGAGGAGATACAGGAAGCCAGAGACCGCGTCGTCGAGTTTTTGCAATACTACGAGGCTGTCTTGAGGGAGAGCGGCATCGCCAGACCGTACTGACATTGGTCGTGAGCTGCGCGTCTGTGGCTGCGAGTGTCGCAGGACGGCATCGGTCCGAAGGGACAGGCTGACGATGGACGGTGGTCGTGTGGTGAGAGCGCTAATTTGTTTGGAGTCTATCCACTATCGTTTTCTTGCGTGGCAGGTAAGGCCCTACAAGTTGATGATCGCCGAGAACTCCTAGCGCTCAACGGGGTTCTGATGGAGGTTAGATACCTTGGGCGAAATGGACAACGCTGCCCGGGAAGTTTCTTGCTGTGTAATCGCTCTGAGCGCGTGATCGGCAAACTCAAGAAACTTCAGAGCATCTGGACGAGATGGAGAAGTGGCGACCTGGCGCGGTGGGAAGACTTTTCCAGGCGAAAGATAGAACCGCCATTAATAATGGGTTCTCTTGCGCAGGCCTGGTTGCACTTGCCGTCTGTTCGGGTCAAGCAGGAGGCTTCTAAAAGCCAGGCTCCGTCCATTGAGGTTCAGCGCGGCCGACGTTGAGCGCGTTGTGGAGGAGCTCGATCGACGGACGTCGGAAACCGTGCATGGATAGGGTAGAGCGCGGTAATGTGTGCATTACTGTCAGCGGCGATGGTGCTCCACTATGCGCCGAAGTACGTCGCTGTGCGTCCACGTTGCTGTCACCGCTGATGTCACCCGGTCAAAGAAATACATAAGCATCTATGTTGCCCGCCTGGCGGCTGCGGTGCGACCGGCTTCGAGCGAGTGCCAGTCGGCAGTTATCACGGTGCCGCCGCGGTCGCGGCGTCGGTCGCCGGAAGCGTGTCAGTGGTCGGCTGGCGGAGCGATCGTCACGGCCAATTGGCGCTGACCTGTCAGGTGGCTTTGTATGCCGGTCCCCTGTGTTGGTGGGCGTGCGCGCGGGGCCGTAGGCCGTAGCGCGTGCACGCGGCCCGGCCGTAGGCCGGGCCGTTCTTGATTCTGTATAGCGTTTCTTAGCCAGGCGGTGGCGCGTGGGCCAGCCGTGTCGCTACTTGGCGGACTTGCGTGATCGTCGGGTCTTGGGTGTCGGCGGTGCTGCGGCGGTCGCGATCGGTGGTTCGATGCCGGCGTTGGCGCGGTATTTTGCGATGCCCAACTCGAAGAGCGGTTGACCAACGCTCGAACGGACGCCCGCGAGGCCACGCGGGACCGGGAAGCCGCCATCGGCCTGCAACCACTGTGCGCCGAACTGGGCAGCAGGATCGCCACCGCCAAGCCCGTCGTCGAAAGCTTGCACGAGCTGGACGGGCTCCTCGCCGACGGGAAGTTCCCCGCGATGGTCGTCAAGCGGCGACAGCGGGCGTTGCTGGAACACGCGTCGAGGCTGCTCCGATCGATGACGAGGGACCGGTTCACGTTCTCCGCCGACTTCCGCATCGTTGATGGCCACACCGGACAGCCTCGCGACGTCCGGACGCTCTCCGGCGGAGAAACGTTCCTGGCGAGCCTCGCTTTGGCCTTGGGGCTGGTGGAACTTACCTCCCGGGGCGGCGGGCGCATCGAGGCCCTGTTCCTCGACGAAGGGTTCGGATCCCTGGACCCCACCGTCCTGGGAGATGCCCTCGACGCGCTCGCCCGTCAAGCCGACTACGGCCGGCTGGTCGCCGTGATCAGCCACATGCGCGACGTCGCAGAGAACTTCGACGACGTCTTGCTGGTCACCCGCACCCCAGGCGGCAGCCAGGCGCGCTGGCTCGACCCCGCCGAGCGCGACCAGCTCGTCACCAACGAACTGGCGGCCGGGCTGCTGAGCTGAACGCCGAGGCTCGTGGACCGGATCGCCCGGTGCCGCAGCGGGATGCGATCGGCGGTCGACACGTCACCCGGTCACTCCTTCTTGAGCGGGTACAGCGGACCGTTCGACCAGTTGATCTCTTCGTTCAGCTCCTCCGCGGCAAGAGTGGCGATGTGGCGAGCCGCGTAAAAATGGATACGTGCGCAGGAGAGCGCGCCGGTCAACCCGATGGAGTGCTTCCCACCAGGCTTGGCACGCAAGACACTGCTGGCCGTCGCGACGCCGGTTCCCTTCACCGGGCCCGGCCACACTTCACTACGCCAGCCGCTGACCAGGCCGTGCGTAAGGCAGTGACGCACCTCCATCCAGCCGTCTGCTCGGGACACGGTCTCATCCCAGCCGATCGTCTCGGTTGCGGGGCGACCGCTGACGCCCGGGATGTTCCACACCTGAAGGGAAAAGTCCCGCCCCAGCTTTGGTTTCAACGCCGGGACCTCAGCGGCAACTTTCGAGCTGAACAACCGCACGGTGGGGTTGTTCATCGTGACTTTCTTGGCCACTTGGGCGAACCCGTGCCCCTGCAACAGAAGAACAACCGCGAGGAACTCCTCAACGAAGCCCTCAAACGCGGCGATCACCGAGAGCGTCACGGCTGGAGCAAGCGCGGCAGAGTTGCCCGAACCGCCTGCGTCCCGGGGATGCAAGGCGATGAGACGCTGCGACACCTCCAGCGACCTGAAGTACTTCTCCGCCGTTGCTTGCAGGTCAGGTGAGAACAACGATGCCCGCCTCTCGAATGTCGCCTCATGCCAAGGCGGATTCACGCTACACGAGTTGTCCCAACCACAAGGTATCGGTCGCGACCCTAGGACCTTCGGTGTGTTTTCGCGTGAAGTGATCCTGACTACGTCGGGGACGATCGACGTGATCCATCGAACTTCGGCCGGGTCGATGCCGCATAGACAAGCGATTCAAGCACCGAGAACTCGACCAGCGCCTTGAACTCCTCCGACGGCTGGATCAGCGAGCGCGCCGAGTCGTGGTGAACTGGCCGGAGCTGGTTGATTTTGCGCTGGGCGCGTCGCGCCAAGCGGCACCGAAGCTGCACCACCTCCTCGGCGAAGTCCCGCGCGGTCCGGTGCCAGCTCGGTGTTCGTCGGGCATGCATGATGGCGGGTCTAGGTCGCTCGCATCCGGGCTATCTTACGCAGCGCCGCTACCGCGTCAGCAGCCAACGACAGCGGTAGGCGTTCCTGCTCGACCCGCCGATGACCGCGCAGGTCGGGTCGCAACAGCAAGTTGTACACGTCGCGTTCCCCCGGCGTGAGCAACGGCAGGGCTTTGGGGGTGGCCGGTTTCAGCGGCACGCCCTTCTGGTCTGTGTCGGTGCCGAATCGTTCGTAGGTCTCGTAAGCCGCCCGGTCCATCAGGATGCTGTCGACCTCGACGCCATCCTCGCGCCAGCCGTTCAGGATCTCGTAGCCGTGAGTGTCGATGTCACCCCAGTAGCAGAGGCGGGGCGCGCCGGTCAGCCATGGGAACGCGGCCGCCGTCTTGCCGCCGAAGCCGTCGCCCTCTACCGCGATACCGCCCTCGACCGGCGGGAAGTGGAGGGCGGTGTCCTTGTTCTCGGAGATCACGACGACCTCGGGGCGGTAGGGCGGCGCGAAAGCGTCGCCGACCGTAGCGCTGTCGTGGTGGCGCCGGTCGGACTTGCGGTACTCCGGGCCCAGGTAGGTGAAGTGGATGCGAGCCGGATGCGGAGGCAGCAGGCCAAGTCCCTCCTGGCAGCTGAGCGCCGCAATGAAGGACTGATGAGCGTTCAACCATTTGGCATGCACCCCGGGCACGGGCACTTGCCGCGGCGTGAGCCCCGCCGCGTCGTTCACCTGGAACCAGCGAGCGACGGTCTGGAGCAGGTCGAAGTCGACGTCACTGTATTCGTGTACGGCCCGGATCACGGTGGCGAGGTTCTCCGCCGCTGGGAACGCGTCGGTCAAGCGCGCAAGCCGTTCTCGAGCCCGGCGTAGCTTGACGTCCCAGCCGTCCCCGGAAAAGGAGGCCGCCGCCTCGATCGAGTCGATTTCGACGTGGGTGGGGATGTCCTGCGTGGTGCTGTACACGCGCTTCGGAGCCGTGAGCAGCCGAGCCGGGCGACCGCTCACCCATTCGCGCCATTCTCGCCGCAGCGGTTCGTACGTGGTTTGCCACTCGTTCTCCAGTGCGGTCTTTGTAGTCGTCCCTAGGGAGAAGCGGTGCGGCCAGGACACGGTTGTCCCCATGAGGTCGGTGGCCCACGTGTTGCCGAGCCTCCTGCGGATGTCAGCTGCGACGGCCGCGGGCGCCTTCACGCGGACTCCTCCGCCGCCAGCGCCCGCACGGCCGGCGGGTCGTCGGTGGCAGTGGCTTCACCGACGAGTAGCCGCTGGCGCTCTTCGCCATGTAGAGCACGTGGTCGGCGTGCGGTTCGAGTGCGGTGAACTGGCCGTACGAGGCTCCGATGATCAGCTGGAAACCGAGCCCCTTCCACGCGTCGACGGCCCGGCCAGCGAACTCACTGTCGGCCTTGACGAACCCTTCGTCCAGGAACACCGGCGCGAACCGGGGACGGGCATGGGCTTCGTCACCCAGCTGGAACCGGAGCGCGGCTCCGACAATGAAGGCGACCAGCTCCTGGGTCTCCCCGCCGGACTTGCCCCCGAGAGCCGCGTAGGTCGACCGTTCGCGACCTTCATCGTCGTAGGACACCGCGGTGATCTCGATGTGCTTGCGCACGTCGAGGAAATAGTCGCGATGGGACTTGCCGGGGACGTCGGTGCGAATGTGTTTCAGTGACACTGGCGGCGGCCCCGTGTCGGCAACTGAGCGGATCGTGATCGGCGACTTCGAGGAGACGTTCCCGATTACACTTGCCTTCTGGGCCTTATTTGATTACCGGCGGAGTTGGCGGAAAGCGTACGATGTGATCAAGGAATATCCGTATTCTAAATCTTGCTTGATGGTCGCCATGACCGATCCGGAGAACAGTAATTTTCTGACTTGTTGGCCGTTGTATCGGGAGGGTGAAGAAGTTCGAGTTCAGAATTCACTGATCTTCCTCGACGAGTTGGAAGTTGCCTTCGACGTCGAAGAGCCGTGGGCATCTTTGGGGTCTCGTCGTACCGTGAACGAAGACGGCATCGAGATCTCCGAGTGGACGGTATCGATGAGCGAGCTGAGGAACTTCTTCGGCTGATCGCTGGTAGTTCGCGACGCTGAGCGGAATCGGTGATGGGTACGAGCGCCAACCTGCTAGCTGTATGAGACCTTGACGTTGGTGACGCCGGATTCAAATTAGCCAGAATGGCAAGCCCTTGGACTCGAGCCCGGGTCGCCGGTAGGAGGGGTGGCCGGCGGTCTTTCGTCGAGTTGGTTCACTCGGCATTCGCTGAGCCGATTGGTGGCGGCGATCAAGTCTTTTTCGTAGTTCACGGTGGTCCGCAATGGACCAGGATCGGCGATGACGCGGCCTGCGGTTGCGACGGAAAGGCTGGCCATTGGCGGTTGTCAAGCGCGAAACATGTTGATCTGCTGCCAGATGGTGTCGTGTGGTGCGTTGTGGTCGTCGAGGTTTCCAAGGGCTTCGGCCGCTGTGATCACGGCTGAAGTGCGACGACGTTGGTCAGGTTGCCGCTGCCAGTATGCCTGCGGGAGCTTCAACACGGCTGTGAGCAGGTCGCCGGGGTAGAAGTCGCCTTCGGCGAGTGGGTTCTGCTCGAGTTGGGTCAGTGCGATGGGAACCAGTACGTCGATGCCCTCGTGCTGGAGCAGGAGCACGCGGAGGTCTTCGATGTCCATCGAGCCGACTGGCTTCTGACGCAGCTCGTAGACGGTCTTGATCAGCCGTGTGGCGTCGGCTGGTGGGTTGCCCCAGCGGCGGTCCTCGATCTGCTCGAGCGTAAGTGATTCGTCGACGTCGGGTCTGGTTCTCATGGCTCCTCGCGCCGGGTGTCGTGGTTATGGGCGTGAGGATACGCTGAGCTGGCGTTCCAGCCGATTGGTTTGATTCGGGAGACGCCATTCTGTCAGTCCGTTTTGGTCGGATTGATGCGTGGTTTGACGGTTTGACGTGGTTGTCGGCATGGCATGCCGTGCAAGGTCGCCGTCTGCGTCCATGCCTTGCAGTACAAGGCAAACGGGTGGAGTCCCAAGTCGGGTGATGCACGCAGAGTCAGTCACGCTGCGCTCTTCGAGTGACCCATGGTCATGACCATTTCGTGGACAAACCCCGCACTTTAGTGTGATGCCGTCGACTCCTCACAGTCGACGCTTTCGGAGCGACAACGTTTTGCTCCTCACACGGGGGAATCACATGTTTCGTCCTGTCAAGCCATTCCTGCTGCGCCGTGCCCTGGTGGCGGTCGTCGCTGCCGCGGTGAGTGTTGCTGTTGTGCCCGCATCGGCGCAGGCCGGCCCGTTGCGGCCGGCAGACGACGGCCGGCCGCGCAGTGCGCCGCAGCGCGGGCCCGCCATCCCGGTGGCTCCCGCGGCTCCCGTCGCCCTCAACGGCACCGGTACCGTCGCGTCCTGGGGCTCCAACACCATGGGGCAGCTGGGCAACGGCAGCACCTCCGATGCCAAGACGCCGGCCCAGGTCAGCGGGCTGACCGCGGGCACCGCGATCGCGTCCGGCCTGTACACCGGTTACGCCGTCAAGTCCGACGGCACCGCCTGGGCGTGGGGTTACAACACCTACGGCGGCCTCGGCGACGGCACCACCACCGACCGCTCGACACCGGTCCGCGTCGGCACGCTGGCCAACGTGATCGCGGTCGCCGGCGGCTCGTTCACGGGGTACGCGCTCAAGTCCGACGGCACGGTGTGGGCCTGGGGCAACGGCTACGACGGCGAGCTCGGCAACGGCGGCACAGCGGACAGCCACACCCCGGTGCGGGTGGGGTCGCTGACCGGCGTCACGGCGATCGCGGGTTCGGGCGGCAACGGCTACGCACTGAAGTCCGACGGCACCGTTTGGTCATGGGGCCTCAACCCCAGCGGCCAGATCGGGGACGGCACGACGACCACGCGCCTCTCGCCCGTCCAGGTCAAGAACCTGACCGGCGTCAGTGCCATCGCCGCGGCGAGTGGCTCCGAGACGGCCTACGCGATGAAGTCCGACGGCACGGTGTGGTCGTGGGGCGACAACAGCAGCGGCCAGCTCGGCAACGGGTCCACCGCCGCCAGCACCGGCACCGCCGTGCAGGTGAAGAACTTCACCGGGGCGACCGCGATCGCCGCCGGGGTTTCCGACGGCTACGCCCTCAAGTCCGACGGCACGGTGTGGAGCTGGGGCGACGGCTACTACGGTCAGCTGGGCACCGGCGGCACCACCCAGAGCGCCGTCCCGGTTCAGGTCGGTGGCCTGACCGGCATCGCCGCGATCGCCGCGGGCGGCCATTCGGCTTATGCGACCCGCGCCGACGGCACCGCGCGCTCCTGGGGCAACAACTCCCACGGCCAGCTGGGCAACGGCACCACGACGAACGCGAAGACGCCGGTGGTGGTCAGCACGCTGACTTCGGTGATCGCGGTGGCCGCCAACTACGAAAGCAGCTACGCGCTGGCCGGCGGCACGATCCCGGTCGCGGGTTCGGTGCCGCCCCGGCAGCTGCCCGGCGATGGCAACCCGTGCCTGCCGTGCCCGCTCGTGCAGTCCGGCACCGGCTCGGGCGGTGACCCGGTGGACACCTCGTCCGGGGCGTTCCACGAGAGGTACAACGACCTGTCGGTCTCCGGCCGCGGTCCCGGCCTCGTCTGGGCTCGCTCGTACAACTCCGTGATGGCCGCCGACGACGGGCCGCTCGGCTACGGCTGGCACACCGGCTACGGTGCCCGCCTGGTCGTCAACGCGACCACCGGCGCCGTCACGGTGAGCCAGGAGAACGGCGCCGAGGTGGTGTTCACCAGCTCTTCGGGCGCCTACACCGCTCCCGCGTTCGTCCAGGCGACGCTGGTCAAGAACGCCGACGGCACATACACCTTCACCCGGCACGCCACCCAGATCCTGCGCTTCGACTCGGCGGGCCACCTCACCGCGATCGCCGACCCCAACGGCGAAAAGACCACGCTGTCCTATGCCGGCGCCCTGCTGTCGAAGGTGACCGACAGCGCCGGCCGGGCGCTGTCGGTGACCTACACCGGCACGCACATCACCAAGGTGTCCGACCCGCTCGGAAACGCGTACACCTACGCCTACGACTCGGCCGGCAACCTCACCACCGTGACCGCGCCCGACGGCGGCGTCACGACGTTCGCGTACGACAGCGCGCACCGGGTCACCTCGGTGCTGGACCCGGCGCAGCAAAGCGCGACGACCAAACACCCCACCACCAACGTGTACGACGCCAAGGGCCGCGTCACGAGCCAGACGGACGCGCTGGGCCGGGTGACCACCTTCGCCTACACCGGCGACCCGTACAGCTCCGCCGGTGGCACGACCGTCGTCCTCGATCCCGCTGGCCATCAGACCGCCGACACCTACCAGTACGGCATCCGCGTCTCGAACGTCCGCGGTTTCGGCACCGCGGCCGCCGTCACCACCACCTACGCCTACGACAAGGCAACCCTCGCGCCGACCGAGGTCACCCGGACCACCGCGGGCGACCCGAACGCCCACCGGACCACCGCGACCTACGACACCAAGGGCAACCCGACCGCCCAGGTCGACGGCCTCGGCCGGGAAGCCGACACGACCTACAACGCGTTCAACGAGCCGCTCACCAAGACCGAGCCCAACCCGTCGTCCGTCGGACCGGCCCGGATCACCACCACCTACGCCTACGACAGCAAGGGCAATCTGCTGAGCCGGAGCCGGCCGCTCTACACCTCGGCGACGGCCTCCACCAACCAGACGGTGACCTACCGGCACGACGACAGCGCGCATCCCGGCGACGTGACCAGCGTCGTCGACCCGCTGGGCAAGGTCACCACGACGACCTACGACAGCGCCGGCAACGCCGCCACCGTCACGACGCCGCAGGGCCGCACCACCACCTACACCTACGACGCGGACGGGCACCGGAAAACGACGATCGCCCCGCAGGGAACCGTCAGCGGCGCCGACCCCGCCGCGTACACGACCACCTTCGGCTACGACCCCAACGGCCGGCTCACGTCGACCAGCGTCGCCGCGCCCGGCGGTCCGCTGGTCACCAGCCAGGGGTATGACCTCGACGGCCGGCTCACCAGCAGCACCGATCCGCTCGGCCGCGTCAGCCACAACACCTACGACCTGGCCGGCGAGCTGAGCACGGCGACCCAGCCGGACGGCAGCACCCGGCAGACCACCTACTGGCCCGACGGCACGGTCAAGACCCGGGTCGACGGACTCGGCAAGGTCACCTCGTACGGGGCCGACACGCTGGGCCGGGTCGCCTCGGTCACCGACCCGCTCAACCGCGTCACGACGTACACCTACGACGCGGTCGACGCGGTGCTGACCACCACCGACCCGCAGAACCAGGTCACCACCAACACCTACGACGACGCCGGGCAGCTGTTGACCACGACCTACTCGGACGGCGTCACGCCCAAGGTGACCCGCACGTACACCGGGGCCGGGCTCGCGGCCACGACCGTCGACGGCAGCGGCACCACCACCTCGGCGTACGACAGCCTCGGCCGGCTCACCAGCCAGTCGATGGCCGGCCAGACCGTCGGATACGGCTACGACCTGGCCGGCCGGGTCACCACCTTGACCTACCCCAACGGCAAGAACGTGACCCGCGCCTACGACGGGGACGGCTCGCTGACCGGCGTGACCGACTGGCTCGGCGGCGCCAGCACCTTCGGCTACGACGGCGGCGGCCGGCTCGCCACGCTGACCGCTCCCAACGGCGTGACCTCGACGATCGGCCACGACGCCCCCGGCCGGACCACCGGCATCACGGTGGCGAACGGCGGCACGACGCTGGCCGGCCTGACCGACACGTGGGACGCGGCCGGGCAGCTCAGCGGCGAGACGTCGGCCGGGCTCGGGCCTGACCGCGGCTTCGGCTACGACCCGGACGGGCGGCTCACCACCGACACCGGCACCACGTACGCCTACGACAACGCCGGCCAGCTCACTTCGAACGCGGGGACCACCCAGGCGTACGACGCGGCGGGCCAGCTGACCGGGTCGTACACCTTCGATCCGCGAGGCAACCGGACCGCGGCCGGGACCACCACCTACTCCTACGACCAAGCCAACCGGCTCACCTCGTACACCTCCGGCGCGACCACCGCCGGCTACGGCTACAACGGCGACGGTCTGCGCACGACCAAGAAGGTCGGCACGACCACCAGTACGTTCGCCTACGACACGGTGGACGGGCTGCCGCTATTGCTCGCGGACGGCACGAACTTCTACCTCTACGGTCCCGGCGGCACCCCGATCGAGCAGATCGGCGCCACCTCCGGTACGCCCACCTACCTGCACGCCGACCAGCTCGGCAGCGTCCGGATGCTGACCGCGGCGGACGGGACGGTTGCCAACACAGCCACCTATACCGCCTACGGCGTGCGAACGTTCGCCAACGCCGGCGGCACGACGACGCCATTCGGCTTCGCCGGCCAATACACCGACGCCGAGAGCGGCCTGCTCTACCTACGAGCCCGCTACTACGACCCGGCGACCGGGCAGTTCCTCACCCGCGACCCGGCGTCGTCGCTGTCCGGTTCGGTCTACGCGTACGCCGACGGCGATCCGATCGGCAGGAAGGATCCATCCGGCCTGTGGACCGGTGGCATCTGCCTCACCTCACACCTCGCAGGTATCGTCTTCTGGTCCGGTCAGGTGTGCATCCAGATCGACGGTCACGGCGATCTGGGCGTCACCGCCACGGCGGCCGGCGGCGTTTCCACCCCCTCGTTCGGCGCCGGCGTGGGACTGCAGGGCAGCAACGCCGACCAGATCAAGGACTTGAACGGCCCGTTCTGCACGGTGGGCGCCAGCGTCGGCGACGAGTACTTCGGAGGGGCTGACTTCTCGTGGGGCACCGACAGTCAGGGGCGTCCGGTGTACGTCGGTGAGCTCAGCGGCGGCGTGGGTGCCGAGGGCTTTCCACTTCCGGCCGAGGCACACGGCGGCTTGTCCGACACGTGGTCGGCGTCGTTCAGCATCCCCAAGGCTTGGCACTGGCTGACGGGTCTGTTCGACTGAGATACTTCGCTGGTGATGCGGGAGAAGCGTCGATGAGTCCCGGTGTGGAAATGGGAATCTTCCTGCTGGTTTTCGGAGCTCTTTCCGTGACGTCGGTGATCGTCGGGGTCCGGCGGCGGGAGAAGACCGGAGGATTGGGTCAGGTTCCGCCGCCGGACCCGGAATACGCGCGTCTGATCGTCGCGCTGAGGGACGAGGACTATGACGCCGTCCTGCGGGGCGGGGCCTGGGTCAATGGCGTCAACGTGACGCGGCCCTTGGCCAGTCTGTTGGTCAGTCGTGGCCAGGTCGAGCTGCGCGTCTCTGCCGTTGTGTCGATCCGGATCGCCCGCGCCGAGGTGACCGGCGTGCGCCGGGTGCGTGGCCCGTTCAGCCGCGGGTTCAAGTTCCGGACTGAGTCGGGCCGGTTGGACAAGGTGACCTTCTGGTCCCGGGGCAAAGCCGCAAAACAGCTGGCCGAGCTCGGCTGGCAGTGAAACGGTCGATCATTTCCGTACCGCATCCGGTGGCGACGGCCGCGTGGCCGCCGCCACCGGTGCTTCAGTCAAGCGCTTTCAGAGTGCGGACTGGAAGAAGACGTCCTGGGTGAGCTGGGTGATCCGGCCGGCGGAGTCCTGCCAGGACAGCGTGGTCGGCTCCAGCGTCAGCACCACCACGATCTTGCAGTTGTTCGCGCCCACCGTGCCGCTCGTGTGCATGGCGCGGCTGGTCAGGTCGATGTCCTGGGCGCTGAACGTGCCGAGCGTGCCCTCGCCGCTGGACGCGACCGCGGTGGCCGCCTTGACCTCCGGCGAATTCAGCACGCGCAGCGTGCGGGCGTTGGTCTCCGTGCATTCCTGGCCAGGCGCCGGCGCGGCGCCGAAACCGGACCAGCCCTGCTTGACCGCCTTCGGCCCGGGCACCGCGCTCGGGAGGCCGAACGACTGGTCGAAGCCGTCGGAACCGCACTTGGTCGACTGCGCCAGGTTGCCCATGATGAAGTCGCGGTACTTCGGGTTCGCGTCGTGCAGGATGTACTGGTAGGTCTTGGCGATGTCCGCGGCACTGATCGCGGTGTACCCCCACTTGCCGCGGGCGGCGGGCGGTGCGGTGTCGGTGAGACCGAGCTTGGTGACCATCCGCTTGACGATCTCGTCCCAGCCGTCGCGGACCCACAGCGTGCTGGCGGCGTCGTCGTTGCTGGAGCGCAGCATCGGCTCGAGCAGCGCCAGGTCATCGGCCGGGATTTCGTAGTCGGGGCCGTGCGATTCGAGGTAGTCGAGCGCGATGAACAGCTTGACCAGCGAGGCCGAACGGTACTGCTTGTGCTCGTCGGAGGCGGTGCCGGTCTCCTGATCGACGACGATGTAGCTGGCGGTCATCCCCTCGGGCAGGTCCACCGAAGACGTCGCCGCCGAAGCCGGTGCGGCCGCCATCGCCACACTTGCCACGACACCGGTCGCGATCGTTGCCAGACGTCGGATTTTCCCCACTTTTACCACCCAGTTTTCTAGATCAACTTCGTCCGGGGGCCCACCCTATCGGGTTAATCGCGCTGGTGTCAGGAAATCTTCGTGACGGAGCCGGTCGAACGGCCGCGTTCACCGGTCCAACGCCACCACCTCGGTCTTCGCCCGCTCGGTGTTGCGACGCGTCTTGGCCCACCCGTTGCGCCCCCGGGCCAGCCGGAACACCGCCCGCCACACCGTGATGTAGAACGTGTAGATGTAGCACGCGTAGCCCAGCCCGTACGCGATTCCGCGCCACGGCCCGGATCTCGGCTCGCAGTGCTTGCGGTAAACCGGGCCCCAGATCAGGAACGGCAGCATCCCCGCCACGCCGTACCCCAGCAGGTATTTCCACGCGCCGCCCGTGAACCACGCCCACGCCACCGCCGGTTCGGTGAACGCGTGGATCGTCAACAGCACCAACGGGATCGGGTACACCACGCTGCCCAGCAGCTGCATCCACGGCTGGGCCAGGTAATACAGCATCTCCGCCGCGCCGAACGTCGTCAGGTGCGGGGACTTCCAGATCCTGCGGGCGTACCGAGCGCACTGCATCGTGCCCTGGCTCCAGCGGGTTCGCTGCGCCAGGAACCGCCGCATGCTGTACAGGCCTTCCTGGTCGACGTGCGTGTCGACGCTGAAGCCCGTCTTCCAGCCCTCCGTCAGCAGGTGGACGCCGAGCTCGAAGTCCTCGAGCAGCGAGCCGCGCCAGGGGCGGCGTTGCGGGCCGGCGATCGAATCGAGGGCGGACAGCCTGGTGAACTGGCCGTTGCCGCCCATGGCGATCGTTCCCGTGTGGCCGCGGGACATCTGGATCGCCGCGATCGCCGTGCGGAACTCCAGGTCCTGCATGCGCACCAGAGCGCGGCCGAACCCGCGGCGAATCCGGTTGCCCGACCCGGGCGCCGTGCCCCGGTTGCCCATCCGGACGTCGATCTGCACCGCCCCCACCGCCGGATCGCCGAAGAGGTGGGGCGCCGTGCAGACGTACATGCAGTTCCCCGCCGGCCTGCCGTCCGCGTCGACCACGACGACGATCGTGTTCGTGCCGTCGTCGTGGCGCCCGACCCACGTGCGCAGGGCCTGGTAAGCGGCGTTGAGCGCGTCGCTCTTGCCCGTGCGGGCGTCGGGACGGCGGCGGGCCACGACGTGCAGCCGAGGGTCCCCCCGGCCCTGCAGCCGGCGGACGACGTCGAGGGTGCGATCGTCGGAATGGTCGTCGATCACCCAGACGTGCGCGGCGCGGAACCGCGTCCGCAGGTACCGGACGGTCTCGCCGATGACGAGTTCCTCATCGCGGCAGGGCACGAAAAAATGCCACTGAAAGAGCGTCGGATCGCCGGGCCAGGTGGGCCGGTGCCGCAGGTACGGCACGATGATCCCGCAAACGTAGAGGACGAACGCCGCGCTCATGACAATCGCGAACGCCTGCGCACAGCTCAGCAATAACGACAGGCTCATTGCGTCGCTCCGGGGGAAGAAATCGAGTGTCGGCCGCACGATAACGGCGTTGCTCTGCGAAGTTCCCGGCGGGGTTGATCACTCGTTCAGGTGTCCGTTGTTCAGGGTGCCGACCGCCGTAACCGGTGATCAGCGGGGTTCCTTATCCACTAACGATCGACTCAAACCCCACTATCAGGTGCTGTCCGGCAGCTCCATTTGCACCCTATGTCAACAGGCGGATACTGTCTTGATCAATTCATTCGCGGTTCCTGCGCTGCGCCGTGCTTTTTGGTGAGCCGGCGCGCGCGACGCGGTCATGTGGAAAATCGGAGAAAATCGTGTATCGACCTGGAATCGGTGGTGTCGTCGGGGGCGGCGGACTGCTCGCGACGACCGGAGCGAACCTGACGTGGTGGATTGTCTTCGGTGTCGTCAGTCTCGTTTTGGGTGTCGTCCTCATCCGGTCCGCCCGGCGCCGCGCGCAGGAGTCCGGTGACTGATCGTCCCTCTTCTTCCCCAGCCAACCCCTCTCCCGGCAGAAGCCGTGAAGAACACGAACAGGAGAACAGGTAATGCACCCTTGGGCCAAACGCGGGCTGCAGTCCGCGATGTTGGCCGGCGGCCTGATGATGCTGGGCACCGGCATCGCATCCGCCGAGGAGCAGGTCAACCCCGACCTCGCTCCGTCGCCACTGGACGGCGGCGTCTCCGTGCCGATCCAGCTCCGCAAGATCAACCTCGGCACTCCCGCCGGTGAAGCGCCGCTGCCGCTCGACACCGACGCCGACGTCAACACCGGCGCGGTGCTCCACGACACGAGCAAGCCGCTCGCGGGTGCGCTGCTGGGCAACGTCGTCAAGCCCGACGTGTCGGTCCCGGTCCAGATCACGGGCTGGGCGGTCGGCGCGGGCGGTGACTCCCACGTCGTCAACGACTCGGAGCAGGTCCACCAGCAGGGCGGCCCGATCACCACGACCGGTGCGGGCAAGCCGGCCGGCGGCAACGTCGTCACCGCGCCGGTGACGGCGCCGATCGGGGTCAACAACCTGGCCTTCGGCACGCTGTCCAACGCGACGGTCGACGGCTTCGCCAACCAGGACAGCACGGTCGGCGGCCCGGTCACCACCAACGGCGACAA
Organism: Amycolatopsis sp. NPDC051716; assembly: GCF_040681595.1. NCBI lineage: Bacteria > Bacillati > Actinomycetota > Actinomycetes > Pseudonocardiales > Pseudonocardiaceae > Amycolatopsis > Amycolatopsis sp. NPDC051716. Next base: position 70,054 of record NZ_JBFAZA010000023.1, read on the forward strand.
CGGCGTCGTCTCGGGCACCATCGCCGCGGTCCAGGGCGCGCTGCCGATCGGCGTCAACAACACCGCCGCCGGCTGGGGCGGCACCGGCACGGTCAACACCACCACGACCCAGGGCGCCCACTCGCCCGGTCAGCTGACGACCAGCGGCAAGGACGGCGTCGTCTCGGGCACCGTCGCCGGCGTTCCGGTCGCGGTGCCGGCCCAGGTCGACGGGACCGCGGCCGCCTGGGGTGGCAAGGCCACCGCGAACACGGTCAACACCGTGCTCGCGGAGGCCGGCACGCCCGGGTCCGTCGTGCGGGACACCTCCGCGAGCGCGCCGTACGTGACCACGGCCGGCGCCGGCTCGCTGGTCGGTGGCACCGCGCTCACCCCGGGCGTGGCGGCTCCGGTCGCGGTGAACGGCACCTCGGGTCCCTGGGGCGGCCTCACCCACGCCGACTCGGTGAACAACCTCGACGCGAACGCCGGCGGTGGCACGGTCACCGACGGCGTCAAGTCCGTGGGCGGTGGCACCGCCGCCGGAGCCCCGGTCGCCTTGCCGGTCAACGTGCTCGGCACCGCCGGCGCGTGGGGCGGCGAGTCCTTCGCGACGTCGGAGAACAACGTCGGCTCGGTCGCGGGCGGCGAGCTCGTCACCGACGGCGCCGGCGCGCTGGCCGCCGGCAGCGTCGTCCACCCGCAGGTGGCCGGCCCCGCCGAGGTCAACTGCACGACCGGTCCGTGGGGCGGCATCACCGGCACCACCTGCACCAACGACTACTCCGTGCAGGCCGGTGGCGGCGACGCGACCGACGGCACCAAGTCGGTCGCGAGCGGCACGGTCGCCGACGCGCCGGTCGCGGTGCCGGTGACCGGCAACCACAACTCCGCCGCGTGGGGCGGCCTGGCCGACGCGATGGGCGCGAGCTTCGTCGACTCGACGGCGGGCGGTGACGTCTACAGCGGCGGCGCGGGCTCGCTCGCCGGTGGGACGGTCGCGCACCCGCAGGTGGCGGAGCCCGTCGTGGCTTCTTGCAACACCGGCGCGTGGGGCGGCATCACCTCCACGCACTGCACGCACGAGAACAGCGCCCACGCCGGTGGCGGCCAGGTGACCGACGGCGAAAACTCGATCGTCGGCGGCACCGTCGCCGACGTGCCGGCGACGCTCCCGGCCCAGGTCTGCGGCACCGCGGGCGACTGGGGCGGCATCTCCACCGCCGAGTGCTACACCACGGTCGACTCGGTCGTCGGCGGCAACACCTACGACCACGGCGACAACTCCGTGGGCGGCGGCAACATCGTGGGCCCGTCGCTGGCCGGCGACGCCGACGTCATCTGCAACGCCGGCGCGTGGGGTGGCATCCCGACCTCGTCGTGCTCCAACGCCGAAAACGTCGTCGCGGGTGGCTTCCAGGGCACCTCGGGCAACAACGCGGTCGCGGCGGGCAACATCGTCGACGCGCCGCTGGCGACGCCGGTCGAGGTGCTCAACGGCGCCTACGCGTGGGGCGGCATCCCGACCTCGACGATGACCGAGCACAAGTGCCTCACCTCGGGCGGGGACAACAACACCGACGACGACGGCGGTGTGGTCTCCAGCAACATCGTCACCGCGCCGGAAGCCATCGGCGCCCAGGTGATGAACATCGCCGGGGCGTGGGGCGGCAACCCGACCAGCCACGGCGACTTCCTCACTCACGTCCACGCGGGCGGCGCCGACTCGGCGACCGGCAAGGGCGGCGCCGTCTCCGGCAACATCGTCGACCAGGCGAGCTCGCTGCCGGTGCAGGTCAACACGATCGGTGCCACCTGGGGCGGCAACGCCGAGGCGATCGGCACCAACATCACCGAGTTCACCTCCGGCGGCCCGAACTACGCCGACGGTGACCAGGGTGCGGTGGCCGGCAATGTCGTCGAAGCCCCGATCGGTGGCGCCGGCCAGGTCAGCAGCTGGGCGGTGTCCTGGATCGGTGGCGCGGTCACCGACGCGGACAACGACGTCAGCTCGCACGCCGGTGGCACGACGTACACGTCCGGTGTGGCCGGTGCGATCGCCGGTGACGCGGTCGCGGCGCCGATCCAGCCGCTGGTCCAGGCGACCGGTCAGTCGATCTCGCTGATGGCCAACACGGCCAACCACACCGAGAACACCTACGACCTCGTCTCCGGTGGCCCGATCGTCACCGACGGCACGGCCGGCGCGCTCTCGGGCGACATCCTCTCGGCCGACCCGCAGGCGATGCCGCAGGTCTACGGCCTGGGCATCTCGGCCGTCGGGTCCGCGACGAACGACGTCCAGAACGACCTCACGGCGACCGACGGCGGCGACGAGACCACGGCCGGCAGCGGTGCGCTCAGCGGCGCCCTGCTCGACGTGCCGGTCGCGGCCGACCCGGAGGTGTTCCGCTGGGGCGTCGGCGCGCTGTCGATCGTGCACAACCACGTCGACAGCACGGTGGACAGCCACGTCAGCGGGACGCCGACGGCGAAGCCGGCGGTGCAGATCCCGGTGGGCCTGGTGCCGCAGGTGAAGAACGTGACGATCCCGATCCTGGCCGAGGTGCTCAACACGGGCACCGACACGACCGAGGTCGTGGTCGGCCGGACCGAGGCCGCGCACATCCCGGTGGAGCTCGACCTGACCGGCGTGCTCGGCGGGGTGTCGCCGCTGGCCCGCGACGACGTCTCGTCGCGGACCGACCCGCCGGGTCTCGGCGCCGACGGCATCGGGGGAGCGATGAGCCTGCTCGGCAGCGGGTCGGCCGACGCCATCGGCAAGGCCACCGGTGCCCTGGGCTCGGTTTCGGGCCGGACGCTCGGCGGTCTGCCCGCCGGTGTCGCCGGAGCCACCGGTCACCAGGCGCGCAGCGACGTCCCGTCGCTGCCGGACCTGCTCGGTGGCGGTCTGCTGCCGCAGCTCAAGCCGCCTCACGTCGCGCTGCCGGGTGTGCCCAGCGCGCCGCGGGCGGAGAGCCCGGTGCCGTCTGTCCCTTCGGTTCCGGTGGTTCCGGTCGTGTCCGGTCTGGCCGGCAGCAGCCTGCTGTCGGCGGTGAAGCAGCCGCAGGTCGCGCTGCCGGGTGTGCCGACCCGGCAGTGATCGGCTGAGCGGGAACCGGGGCCCTGGAGCGAACCGCTCCAGGGCCCCTTCGCCGTTAGGGTGGCGGGCATGGACGCGACCAGGTGGCTCATCGTTGTCCGGCACGCGAAGTCGGACTGGTCGGAGGGCCTGCCCGACCACGAGCGGCCGCTCGCGCCTCGTGGCCTTCGTGACGCGCCTCGGCTCGGCCAGTGGCTCGCCGCCGAGGGGCACGTTCCCGAACTGGTCGTCTGCTCCACCGCGCGTCGCACCCGGGAAACCTGGCTGCGCGTGAGCGACGAACTCCCCGCGCCGCCGCCCGTCGAGTACGACGAAGACCTCTACGGCGCCGACGTCCCCGAGCTGCTGAACGCCGCCCACCGGACGCCGCCCGAGGTGACCACGCTCGCGCTGGTCGGGCACGAGCCCGGCGTCAGCGACGTGACGCTGCACCTCGCCGGGCACGGGGAAGAGACGTTGCCGGTCCAGACCAAGTTCCCCACCGGCGCCGCGGCCGTGCTCGCGACCACGGATCCCTGGGACGCCCTGCGCACCGCCCGGCTCGTCGCCTTCTTCCGGCCGCGCGACTTCACCGCCTGACGGTCCTTGGTTCGGACCAAACATTGCTTCTCTCATGTTCACATGTGTACTCTCCATTCACTCACAGGTCTGATGTTCATATTTGTGAATGGAGCGGACATGGTTTTCCGCCACACCGTCGTGGCCGCGCTCGCCGCGCTCGGCCTCGTCGCTTCTTTCGCCGCACCGGCCGAGGCCGCGTCGCGACCCACCGGCTGCGCCGTCCCGATCATCGGGCCGGTGTGCGCCCCCGCAACCGCCGTTCTCGACGGCAATCAGCTGCTTCGCACGAAGTTCGCCGCGCTCGTCGGCGAAAAGACGTCTCGCACCGCGCTGAACAACCTGCTCACGGCCGCGAAAACCGACCTCACGGCGGGCCCGTGGAGCGTCACGGCGAAGAAACAGGTCCCGCCCAGCGGGGACAAGCACGACTACCTGAGCCTGGCGCCCTACTGGTGGCCGACGACGGAGCCGACCGCCCAAAACCCGTGGGGCTGCCCGTTCGTGCAGCGCGACGGCCAGCGCAACCCGATCGTCGACGAGATCACCGACCACGCCTACCGCGGAGAGGCGTTCGCCGCGATCTACCGGCTCGCGCTCGCCTGGTACTACACCGGGGACGCGCGGTACGCCCAGCGCGCGGCGCTCGACCTGCGCACGTGGTTCCTCGACACGGCCACGAAGATGAACCCGAACATGAACTTCGCCCAGGGCATCCCGTGCAAGGTGGACGGCCGCGGCATCGGCATCATCGAGTTCTCCTACACGCTGAGCCAGGTCGTCGACGCCACCGCGATCCTGGCCACCGGCGCGCCCGGCTGGACGAGGACCGACCAGGCCGGCATGACCGGCTGGTACACGCAGTTCCTGGGCTGGCTGCGCACCAGCAAGAACGGGACCGACGAAGCCAAGGCCCAGAACAACCACGGCAGCTTCTACGACATGCTCGTCGCCGCGCTGGCTCTCGGCACGGGGCAGCGGGACCTGGCCGCGGCCATCGCGCGGGACGCCGGTCCGCAGCGGATCGCGCCGCAGATCCAGACCGGTGGCTTGCAACCCCAGGAGACGAGCCGGACGCGCAGCTGGCACTACTCGGCGTTCAACCTGGTCGCCCTGACCCGGCTCGCGCAGATCGGCAAGCACGTCGGCGTCGACCTGTGGCACTACACGGCACCGAGCGGCGCGACGCTGTTCGGCGCGGTCGACCTCCTGATCCCGGGCGCCACGCAGGGGCAGGCGGCGTGGCCGTACCCCGAGCTGGACTTCCGGCCGTACGCGGCGCTGGACGTCCTGCACGCGGCGGCCGACGCGGGCGACCGGGCGGCGCGCACGGCGCTGCCCCGGGTGCCGGTGGAGCCGGGCGGCGACCTCTACCCGGTGCGGCCGGCCGCGGAACAGCTGGACGACATTTCGACGTCCTGACGGCAAAAAGGGCCCGGCCGTTCGCGACCGGGCCCTTTTCCGGCGGAATCAGACGCCCGCCACCTGCGAAATCCAGCTGCGATAACGCGTGATGTTCGTGTACGCGGTGTTGTTCGACCGGTCGCTGGTCGACGCGACGCCGACCTGGCGGCCGGAAGCGAACATCGGGCCACCGGAATCGCCGCCGGCGGTGATGCCGTTGACGCGGTTCGCGCACACGGCGACGCCGCCGGTGTAGTCGCTGCAGCCGATCGAGTTCACCCGCACGGTCGCGACTTTCAGGTACCGCGACTGGCAGTTGATCTCGGAGCCGCACTGGCTGGTCGCGCCCCAGCCGTAGACCGAGACGTTCTGGCCGACCGAGACGTCACCGACGCTGCCGAGCGGCGAGTAGGTGGCGTTCACCGAGGTGGTGAGCCGGACGATCGCCAGGTCGGCGGACCCGGGGTACCGCGTGATGGTGGAGCCGGTGGCCATCGTCCCGCCGCTCGACTGGTCGAGGCTGCCGATGCGGAACGTGTAGGTGCCGGAGCTGCTGACGCAGTGCTTGGCGGTGAGGATGTACTGCGGGGCGATGATCGTCGAGGTGCAGTTCTGCTGACCGTTGACGAACAGGCGGGCCGCCCAGGGGCCGCTGCCGGCGGTGCTGCCGCCGATGATCGACGGCTGGGCCTGCGGGGTGCTGTCGGCGGCCGCCGGACCGCCGAGGCCGACGACGGCCAGTGCGGTGCTCGCGGCCAGCAGGACGAACTTGCCGAATTTCACGCTCACTCCTTTTCACGCGGGGAGAACCGCGTGGGGGAAAGCCGGTGGGGACCGAACTCGAAGATTGTCCGAGTTTCCGGCGAATGTCCGGAACCGACGAAAGTCGCCGGTCGAATCCGTATTTATTTCCCGGAGTGGGCTACGTGCAGTTCCCGTACTGTTCGGCGCGCTCAGGCGGCGATCTTCACCGGGGCGGTCTTCCGCAGCCAGTACAGCCCGACGACCGGCAGCACGAGCGGGATGAACAGGTATCCCTCGCCGTAGACGGACCAGACGGTCGGGTGCCGGAAGGCGGCCGCGTCGACGAGGCTCAGCGTGCCGATCGTCAGCACGCCCAGCAGTTCGATCGAGCAGGCGACGAGCGCCACGCGCCACCAGCCGTCACCCCGGCGGGCCAGCGCGATCGTCGCGACGATGTAGACGGCCGCGGCGAACGCCGAGAGCAGGTAGGCGAGCGGGGCTTCGTGGAACTTCGTGCCGATCTGGACGCCGGCCCGCGACGTGGCGGCCAGCGCGAAGATCGCGTACACGGCGACGAGCACCCGTCCGGGGCCGCTGGCCGTCCTACGCTGTTGCTCCACTCCACACCTCGTTCAGTCGCAGCACCATCACCGGGATGGCCAGGCAGGCGATACCGAGCACGGCGGTACTCGACCGGCTCCGCTCGGCCAGCGCCCAGGCGGCGCCGACGGGCAGCACGACCAGGCAGCCGATCAGATAGGCCAGGTAGGTAGCCAGGCTGCCGGGCCGGTCACCGCCGGCGAGCAGCACGATCCCGATCACCAGCTGCACGACCAGCAGCAGTTCGATGACCGCGAGCGCGACCAGGAGCGGGTTGTCCGGAAGCCGGTTCCGAGCCGACTGGACGAAGCTCCAGAGCGCGACGAGCGTGGCAGCCACGGCGACCGTCACGGCGAATCCGAAGATCACCCGTTCCTCCTTCCGGTCCGCCGGCCGCCAACTTACTCCGTGGTACTGGCGGGCCTGTCCGCCGAGGTGCCGCGGGCGTGGCGCGGACCACCACCGTCGGGGTGCGGCGGGCGCGGCGCGGACCACCGCCGTCGGGGTGCGGCGGGCGTGGGCCGGACCACCGCCGTCGGGGTGCGGCGGGCGTGGGCCGGACCACCGCCGTCGGGGTGCGGCGGGCGTGGCGCGGACCACCACTGTCGGTGCCGCGGGCGTGGGCCGGACCACCACGCCGGGATGCCGCGGGCGCGGCGCGGACCACCACGTGATCCGGCGTAGGCGACGCGTCCTCACGCGACGGACGCCTAACGCGAAAATTGATCACCGGCCAGCCTTGATGGCAATTCGCCAATTCGGTGGGATTTTCAGCCGGATCCTTTGGTGGACCTGCGGAAATGTCGGAAAGATCTTCACGTTGTTCCACTATGGTGTGGTGGCCGGACTGGACAAAATCACCCTGGGTTCGTATACCGGCCGGTAGACGCCCTTTTTGCCTACCTCGGATAGCCCAGTTGAACCGCCGGGTTGGCGGATTGGCGCAGAGCTGTCCGGCATGGGGGAATATTCCTCGTCCCGGGGCAGTCATGCCCGGGGGTCGCACGGAGGGGTATCTCGGATGGACCTGCGCTACGAAGCATTTTGCTTCGCCGACCCGTTGTTCTACGACGAACAGCAGGAAAACGGCGCGCCGGTCGAGGATTTCACCCCGGTGCTCCCCGCGCCGGCCGCAGGATGGATCACTGCGGACCGTGGAGTGTGGCGCTCGAGGCATCCCGACGGTCGCGTTCTCCCTGCCCAGGGCTGGCAGGTCCACGTCTCGGCCGGTCTGGACAACGCGAGCCGGGTGCTCGCGCAGGTGTACGGCTCCTGTACCGAGCAGGCGGTCGCCTGCCGGCATCTCCGCTCGCCGCTGACGTTGCTCGCGCGGAATTCGAAATACGCATCCGGTGACAGCGAGGTCGAGCTGGCGACCATTTACCCGGCTGACCACAACGAACTCGAGCGAGTCCTCGCCGACCTGTCAACGCGGCTGGAAGGCGAGCACGGCCCCGGAATTCCGAGCGCCTTGCGGTACGGCGACGGACCCCTCTACGTGCGTTACGGCGGATTCGCCGAACAGTGGGTCGAGCACGACGGCAACCGCGTCCCGGCCGTCCGCAAGCCGGACGGCCGACTGGTCCCCGAGAAGCGGGAACCGACGTTCTCCATGCCCGACTGGGTCAAACTCCCGGCTTGTTTGCGAAGCAGCATCACCGCGGGCAAAGCGGATGCACGGGCCCCGTTTCCCTACCGGATGGTGCGGCCACTCCACGTCTCGAACGGCGGTGGCAGCTACCTCGCCGACCCGAAGGCGGGCGGTGACCAGGTCGTCCTCAAGGAGGCCCGTCCGTACGCAGGTCTCGACGAGGCGCGGGTCGACGCCGTCGAACGGCTGCACCGAGAGCACGAGGTGCTCGGCCGGCTCGCCGGCATCCCGGGCGTGCCGCGGGTCGTCGAGTCGTTCACCGTCTCCGAGCGCCACTACCTGGCCACGGAGTACCTGCCGGGTATTTCGCTGGCCGGCTGGCTGACCCGCAACTACCCGCTGACCAGGCGCAGCACGACGGCCGTCGACATCGCCGCCTACGCGCGCCGCGCGCTGGACATCGTCGAGGGAGTGGAGAAGGTGGTCGCGGAAGCCCACGCCCGCGGCATCATCCTGGGTGACCTGCACCCGCTGAGCATTCTGGTCGACGAAGACCACCACGACCGGATCTCCTTGACCGACTTCGGGACGGCGTTCGACGCCGAGTCCGCCGGCCGCCCGGCACCGGGCACGCCCGGCTTCCGCGCTCCGGCTGACCGCACCGGCTTCGCGGTCGACGAGCACGCGCTCGCTGCATTGCGGCTGTGGCTCTTCCTGCCGCTATCGCCCCTGGCCGAGCTCGCTCCGGCGAAGCTGTGTCGTATCGCCGACTTCGTCGAACGCCGATTCCCCTTGCCCGAGGGATACGCCGACACCGCCGTCGCGGTGCTGGCCCCGTGTGAAGCCCCCGCGGAGCCGGCATCGGTCCACACCGAGCTCGACCACGACAAACCGGACTGGTCGCTGGTCCGCAAGCAGATCGCCGAAGCGATCCTCGCCAGCGCGACTCCCGCGCGTCAGGACCGGCTGTTCCCCGGGGACATCGAACAGTTCAGTGTCGGCGGTGCGTGCTTCGGGGTCGGGGCCGCCGGCGTGCTGCACGCTCTCGACGTCGCCGGTGCCGGCCGCTTCCCCGAGCACGAACGCTGGCTGATCGAAGCGGTCCATCGTGAGCCGCCGACCCGGCCCGGCTTCTACGACGGCAGCTCCGGCATCGCGTACGTGCTGGAGAACTTCGGGCACCACGACGTGGCCGGCAAGCTGCTGGCGACGTCCGCGCGGCTCGTCGAGCAGACGACCGACCACTCCCTGGAGAGCGGCTTGGCCGGCATCGGGCTGACGATGCTGCACTTCGCGACGGTCCGCCAAGACAACGAGTTCGGGCGCCAGGCACTGACCACGGCCGTCCGGCTGGGCGAGGCGCTGGAGACCGCCGCGCCGCCGGGGAACTCCGCCCGCGCCGGCCTGCTGTCCGGGTGGGCCGGGCCGGCGTTGCTGTTCATCCGGCTTTTCGAGCGCACCGGCGAGTCGGCCTGGCTCTCCTTCGCCGACCAGGCGCTGTGCCGCGACCTCGAAGAATGCATCGAGGCCGACGACGGCTCGCTGCAGGTCCGCGACGGTGCGGCCCGCACGTTGCCCTACGCGGGCGTCGGCAGCGCCGGAATCCTCCTGGTCGCCGAGCAGCTGGCGCGGCACCGCCCGGACGCGGAGACCGTGGACAGCCTTTCCGCTCTCCGTGAGGCGTGCCTCGGCGAGGTCGTCGTCCAGCCGGGTCTGCTCAACGGCCGGTGCGGGCTGGCGGTCGCGCTGGCCGCGAACCCAGGCGTGGAGCAGCCGAGCCGTGCGGCGGCGATCGACCGGCACCTGGCGTGGCTGGCCTGGTACGCGGTGCCGTACAAGAACGGCCTCGCGTTCCCGGGCAACCGGTTGCTGCGGCTCTCGATGGACGTCAAGACCGGCAGCGCGGGGATCCTCCTTTCTCTGGCTTCGCTCTATGACGGCAATGAAGTGTTGCCCTTCCTGGGTGGCACGCCGATCTATCCGGCTACCGGTCGCTGACCGGAATCGCCACGACGGCCGACGAGGGAATCCGCTGTCTGCTTGAGACCGCGTCCACGAAGGCGAAGCAGCGCTTCACGTCCAGCTGCGTCCGGGAGCGAGGAGCTCGATGGCCAGGTCGACATGCCCAGCCGGACCTGCCGCCCAGAGCCAGACGGGCCAGTGGCCCAGTACTGGGCCAGCCACCGGGTCAGCCGCCCAGTGCCGGACGGGCCAGGCGCCAGCTACCGGGCCGCCGACCCAGCTACCGGCCGCTGGCCCAGCCACCGGGTCAGCCACCCAGTACCGGACCAGCCGCCCAGTGCCGGGCGGCCGCTGCCTGCGGTAGTGGCGCGGGCCGCCGCCGGGGCGCCTTCCGGCGACGGTCCGCTATCAACTACCAGGCCGACTGCGGGTGGGGGTCGCGGTCGTCGGCGGGACGCCTTCCGGCGACTCCGCGACCTCCACCTGGCCACATGGGCAGTGGCGCGTCCGCTCTCGGGGCGTCTGCCGGAAGCGGACGCGTGACCACCACTGTTTGGTCCACTTCTGTGTTCGGGTGCCGTGACCGTCGGCGGGACGCCTGCCGGCGACGGGCCGGGACCACTCCCGAGCCGTCGGCTCACCTTTCTGCCGCCGCAACCGGATCGACGCCTAGGTCGCCATCCGTGTTACTAGCCGATCCGGTGAGGAAACAGCTCGTCCACTGTGGACCGATCTCATGTGCTTCCCAGCTTATCGCCGTCGAGGGGGTGCGGAACCCCTCGTGGCAAATCTGTGGACAACTCGCCGGTGTTCGGGGCGCCTGTGGACAACTCGGGCCGATCGGCCGGTTCTGTCGGTGCCTTCGTGCATGATCGGAAGGACGAGAAGAACACGGCCTGGAATCGGCACCGTCGGAAAGGAGATGACACGGCGGCGGTGCACGTCATCCGGGCTGCAGTGCCTCCAGTGCCTCGCGCAGCTTGCCGGAGACCGGTTGCGGCCGGCGGGACTCACGGTCCACGAAGACGTGCACGAAGTGCCCTTCCGCGACCAGGGACTCGTCGGCTGCGTACATCCCGATCTCGTAGCGGACGCTGGACTTCCCGAGGTGCGCCACCCGCAACCCGACCCTCAACGAACCAGGAAAGGACACCGATGAGTGATACCCGCAGTGCGACTCGACGCACAACCCGATCACCGCCCCGGTTTCGATGTCGAGGCCGCCCTGCTCGATGAGCCACGTGTTGATCACGGTGTCCATCAGGGAGTAGTGGACGACGTTGTTGACGTGCCCGTAGACGTCGTTGTCCTTCCAGCGCAACGGGACCGTCTGCCAGTGCGGGTACCCGCTCACCACAGGGACACCGACTCGCGCAGGATGCCGGACAGATCGTCCGCGGACGCTTCGCGGGGCGCGGTGGCCAGCAAGCGCTGCTGCTTGAGGGTTCCCTCGACGAGGGAGTCCACATCGGACTCCGTGTAGCCGACGGCACCGATGCCGTCCGGGATGCCGATCTGCCGCATCAGGTCGATCAGCACCGCGGGCAGGTGGTCGGCGAAGTCGCCGGGCCACTCGAAGTCGGGAGCCAGCAGGCGGGCGACGCGCAGGTGGCGGTCCGGTGCCGCGTCGAAGGTGAAGCGGAACGCCGCGGGCGCGGTCAGGGAGACGGCCATGCCGTGCGGCACCATGGGTTCTTCGCCCGGATAGCCGTCCGGGTGGAAATCCCTGACCTGGCCGGCGATCGGGTAGGCGTTCGCGTGCGGGATGTGCACGCCTGCGTTGCCGAAGCCGAGGCCGGCGAACGTCGCGGCCAAGGCCATGGCCTCGCGGGCCTTGAGGTCGGCACCATCGCGCACCGCGGCCGGGAGGGCCCACGACAGCAGCCTCAGCGACTGCTCGGCGAACATGTCGGCCAGCGGGTTCGAGCCGCAGTACGGCACGCGCTGCTCCGGGCGCTTGCGCTCGAACTCGGTGTACGGCTTGGCGGTGTAGCTCTCCGCGGCGTGGCACAGGATGTCCATGCCGCTGGCGGCCGTCACCCCGGGCGGCTGGCTGACGGTGAGCCGTGGGTCGACGACGGCCAGGGTCGGGCGCAGCCGCAGGTGGCTGATCCCGCTCTTGACGCGCAGCGACAACACGTCCAGGACGCAGACCGTGGTGCTCTCGGAGCCCGTGCCGGTGGTGGTCGGCACGGCGACCAGCGGCTTCAGCGGGCGGGCCGGTGCGCGGCCGCCGCCGACGGGGGCGTTGACGTAGTCCATCAACTCGCCGTCGTTGCTCGTCAGGAGGTTGGCCGCCTTGGCGGTGTCGATGGCGGACCCGCCGCCGACGGCCACGAAGGCGTCGTACGGGCCGGTTCCGCGGGCGAAGTCAACCGCCTTCTGCATGCTGACATCGGTGGGCTCGACGTGTACGCCGTCGAAGATCTCGGTCTCGATGCCGTAGCCCGCGATGCCGTCGGCTATGCGGCGGGGCCAGCCGGTCGCGGCCACCTGCGGATCCGTCACGACGAGCACGCGGTGCGCGCCGTACTGGGTCAGGTCATAGCCGATCTCGTCGCTGGCGCCGGTGCCGTACTTCAACGCCGGTGCGCCATAAGTAAAAACAGTTTCATGTTCGGTCGCGGCCAAGTCTGCGGTCCTCGCTCCCTTGATCGGCTACCAGTCGGTCAAAGCGGACATTCGGCCTATCCTTGTCCGGTTTCGGTGAAGATCACTTGACTGCACTGAACGGTGCCCGCCTAAGCTCTCCTCATTAGATACCAACTGGGAGCGACCGTCGCCCAGACGGCCGTGCGGATCCTGACCGAGGCGCGTGTCCGCCGCGTGTACGCGGTGGTCGGTGAGTCCTTCCTGGAACTGCTCGACGCCCTGCAGCGGGAGCGGGAGATCACGCTGGTCTCGGCGCGCCACGACGCGGGCGCGGCGTTCATGGCGGAGGCCGAGGGGAAGCTCACCGAACGTCCCGCCGTGCTGCTCGCCAGCCGGGGGCCGAGTGCGGCGAGCCTGGCCATCGGCGTCCAAACGGCGTACCAGGACGAGACGCCGATGGTCGTGCTGCTGGAGACGCCGGCGGCCGAGCCGGTGCCGTCGTCGTCGGGGGAGCTGCCGACGTCGGACCTCACGGCCATGTTCGAGTCGATCGCCAAGTCGACCTTGCGGGTGACCGACCCGGACGGGCTGCCGGGGTTGCTCGCGCACGCGCTGACGACTTCGCAGGAAGGACGGCCGGGGCCGGTCGTGCTCGGCGTGCCCTGCGACGTCTGGGGCATGCCCTACGACGCGGCCAAGCCGATGGCGCGGGTGCGGCCTCCGGCGTCCGGGACGCTGGGCCGTTCGGCCGATGCCGTGGCGCAGCTGGTGGACGAGGCCAAGTACCCGGTGGTCATCGTCGGCGGGCGGGCGCGGTCGGCGCGGGACGAGCTGATCGCCGTCGCCGATGAGCTCGCGCTGCCCGTCTACAACGCCTTCCGGCGGCAGGACGCCTTCCCGGAGAACCACGCCCGCTACGCAGGTCACCTCGGGCTCGGCATCCCCGCCCGGCAGCTGGACGCGCTCGAGCGCGCGGACCTCGTGCTCGCGCTCGGCACCCAGCTCGACGAGGTGACGACGCAGGCCTACCGCTACCCGACCGCGCAGCAGACGCTGGTCATGGTCGGCACCGGCATCGATGTCAGCCCGAAGCGGCGGGGGCTGACGTTCCGCGTCGACTCCGAGGTCGAGCCGTTCCTGCGGGAGCTGCGGGAGGTGGCGTCGCCGCGGACGCGGCGGGCTTCGGCGGCGAACGCGGCCGTGCACACCTTCATGACCCCGCCCGACACCAGCGGGAACACCCGGGTGCACCCGGTCGACGTCGTCCGGGCGCTGCGGAAGCTGGCGCCCGAGGACACCATCGTGACCAGCGACGCGGGCAACTTCGCACAGTTCATGCACCGCTACTGGTGCTTCACGGCGCCGCGCAGCCAGCTCGGTCCGAGCAACGCCGCCATGGGCTACGCCGTGCCGGCCGCCGTGGCGGCGAAGCTGACCGAGCCGCGGCGGACCGTCGTGGCCATGGTCGGGGACGCCGGGACGCTCATGACCGGCCAGGAGATCGAAACGGCCGTCCGGTACCGGGCGCCGGTGATGGTGGTCGTCTTCCAGAACGGCGTCCACGGGGCGCTCGCCATGCACCAGGCCCGCACGTACGGCCGGCTCACCGGGGTCTCCATCCCGCTGACGGACTTCGCGTCGTGGGCGCGTGGGCTGGGCGCGGCCGGGTACACCGTGGACGATCGTGAAGAGCTCGAGCCCATCATCGCCAGCGCGCTGGTGCGGCAGCGGCCGTGCGTCATCGACGTGCGCACGGATCCCGACGTCGTGACGCCGGACGTGCGGATCTCGGCCCTGCTCGGACAGGCGCGTCCGCAACCTCCCGCCCAGTAACGGTTTCGTTCCGGAAAAGCTGGGAATGTCGTGTGGTAGCAGGGCGTTGGCTCGGGTAACCTGACGGTGTTCCGGTGGTGGTTCGCCGCTGAACCTTCCCGGCCGGGTCCCGGCGGGAAACAACCGGTTTCTGTCGGTGCCCCATGGCACCATCACGGTCATGACCCGCGCCGAAGCGGGCAGGGAACGAGGGGAGTTTCGACGTGACCGATCACCAGCACGCATCCGAAGCAGCGCGGAAGTCCTCCGGCGTCGTACCGGTGCTGTTCAGCGCCAGTGCCGAGACGCACGACGACGCCGTGGTCGCCCTTGAGCACGACACGACGTGGCGTTCGCCGTTCACCTCCGAGGGGCTGCGCCCGGCGAGTGGCGAATAGCTCACCCCTGCCGGGTGAAGATGGCTTGTCCGCCCTGCTCGAGGTGTGCTTTACTACTTACGGTCTCGATTTTTGTGTTCGTGATGCCTCACGCTCGCAGAACTCAGCGGGCGTAGTGTCTCCTCACCGAGGAAGCAAACCGTCCGGGTGATGACCCGGGTCGCTGAAGTGGCTTCCTGTTTTTTGGTGTTACACATGGAGATTTTTTTATGACTCAGGGCACTGTGAAGTGGTTCAACTCCGAGAAGGGGTTCGGCTTCATCACCCCCGACAACGGTGGCGGCGACGTCTTCGTTCACTACAGCGAGATCCAGGGTAACGGCTTCAAGAGCCTGGAAGAGAACGCTCGCGTCGAGTTCGAGATCGGCCAGGGCCAGAAGGGCCCGCAGGCCACGTCGGTCACCGTGATCTGACTTTGATCTTGGGAAAGGGCCGTCACCCGTACGGGGTGGCGGCCCTTTTCGTACGCTAAGCACCATGATCGAGCATGGTTACACCGTTTCCGGGATGAGCTGCGGGCACTGCGCCCAGTCGGTGACCGAAGAAATCACCGTGCTGCCCGGAGTGGCCGAAGTGGACGTCGACGTCGCGGCCGGCCGCGTGGTCGTGCGTGCCGAAGCCGCGCTGGCGGAGGACGACGTCCGGGCCGCGGTCGAAGAAGCCGGCTTCAGCTACGAGGGCGTCGCCGACCTGGTCCCGTAGTCCGCTGCCGGGCCTTCGTCTCGGTTCTCCTCCTGCTGCTCCAGGGTGGACAGTCCACTGGAGATCACTGGGTGAGACGCGCTGTGTGATCTACGTCGCTTCAGTTGCGCTTCACACCGGTACTGCAACGCTCTGCAACCCTTCCGTTCCGCCCGTTTGCGGAGTCTCCTGTTCCCGGGCGAAAGAACGGGAGGTCAGGTGGGCGAAACGGTGGCGGGGATCGTCGCGAACCCCGCTTCGGGGCGGGACATCCGCCGGCTGGTCGCGCAGGCGTCGGTGTTCCCCACCGCGGAGAAGGCGAACATGGTCCAGCGGCTGCTGGCGGCGTTCGCCGTCACCGGGCTCGACCGGGCCCTCGTCTCGACCGATCTGGGCGGGATTTCCGCCGCGGTCCTGCGCGCGCTCGGCCGTGGCGGCTCCTGGCCGAAGGTCGACTTCTGCGAGGACGACGCCCTCACCGGCACCGCCGCCGACACGACCAACGCGGTGCGGCGCATGGTCGAGGCCGGCGCCGGGGTCATCGTCGTCCTCGGCGGGGACGGGACCGCCCGGGTCGCCGCCGCGGCCTGCGAGGACGTGCCCCTCCTCGCCCTCTCCACCGGGACCAACAACGCCTTCCCGCAGATGCGGGAAGCCACCGTCGCCGGCCTGGCCGCCGGGCTGATCGCCACCGGGCAGATCGATCCCGACCTCGTCACCCACCGCGTCAGCCTGCTCGAGGTCGTCACGAAAGCACGCAGGGAGATCGCGCTCGTCGACGTCTGCGTGTCGCTGAGCAGGCACATCGGGGCACGGGCGCTGTGGGACCCGTCCTCGCTCACCGAGCTGTACTGCACCTTCGCCGAGCCGGACGGCATCGGCCTCTCGAGCGTTCCTGGCCAACTCTGCCCGAGCCCGCGGTCGAGCCCGGACGGCGTTGCGCTGCAGCTCGGGCCGGTCGGGGAGACGCCGTACGTCGTGCACGCGCCGATCGCGCCCGGGCTCGTGCGGCCGGTCGGCGTGCGCGGCTGGGGACTCCTGCGGCCCGGCGTGCGTGTCGAGCTCGCTGCCGCGGGCGGCGTCATCGCGCTCGACGGCGAGCGCGAACTCGAGCTGAAGACCGGGGAGAGCGCGTTCGTCGAGCTCAAGCCGGACGGGCCGTGGGTCGTCGACGTCCGGGCGGCGATGGCGGAGGCGGCGCGGAAAGGGCTGTTGCGCGCGGACACCGAACCGGGGAAGGAGCGCCGAAGATGACGGACGCCCTCAGAGGTGCGTATCGCGTGATGCGGACCATCCGGGCCGTCGAGGAGCGGGTGCGCGCGACCGGCGAACCGGCCTGCGGCACCCAGTACGCCGGCGAGGAGGCCTTGGCCGCGGGGATCTGCCTCCACCTCGACCGCCGTGACGCCATCGCCGGCACCCACCGTCGGCACGGGCACCGCATCGCCAAGGGCGTCGACGTCAGGGCCGTGCTGGCCGAGATCCGGCACCACCGGCTGGTCACGACGGACACGCTCGGCGGCGTCCCGCTGCTGATCTGCGGCGCCGCGATCGCCGCGAAACAGCAGCACACCGGCGGCGTCGGCGTGGCCTTCCTCGGGGACGGGCCGGGGACGACGCTGGAGGCGCTGACCCTCGCGTCGGCTTGGGACCTTCCCGTCATCTTCGTCACGGAGAACCCCGGTTACGCCGATCGGGTGGCCGGGCTCGGTGTGCCGGGGGTCGTCATCGACGGATCCGACTTCTTCGCCGTGCACGAAGCGGCCGGCGAAGCGGTCGGCCGTGCCCGCGACGGCGGTGGCCCGACGCTGCTCGAGGCCGGCTTCCCGCGGCACGTCGACGACTGCCTCCAACGGTTCCGGACCCGCGTCACCGACACCGGTGAGCTGCGCGAACAGGTCCTCGACGCCATCGACGCCGAAGTCGCCCAGCTCGTCCAAGACTCGGCCGCCGCACCGAAATCCGCCCCGGACGACCTGGACGACCGGGGCACCGACGTCTACGTCTCGTACTGAAGCGGGGCAAACCCGGCCCGACCGCGACGTGCGCCACCTACCGATCACCCGGCCGAAACGGCAGACTCCGAGGAGGCACAGCACAAGGAGCGGCGGTTGGGGCAGCGAGACCTCGAGGCGGCGTTGCCGGCCGGGGCGGATCCACGGCGGCACGCGCGCGTCCTCGCGCAAGTGCACGAAGCGGCCCTCACCGGCCGGGCGCTGCCCAGCCGGCTGCGGCCGGTCATCGGCGCGTCCTGGCAGCGGATGCGCCGCCTCGGCGTGGACCCGGACGGCCGGGCCGCCGCGCCCGTGCTGACCTTCGAACAGCTGGAAGCGCGCCGCCGCGCGAGCGGGCTGGCCGAGGCGATGCCGATCCTGCGCGGCGGCCTGATCAGCCTCGCCGAGCAGGCCGCGCACATCATGGTGATCGCCGACGCGGGCGGGGCCGTCCTCTGGCGTGACGGCAGTGCCGCGGTCCGCCGCCGCGCCGACGGGCTCGGGTTCGTCGAAGGCGTCGACTGGCAGGAGGAGTCCGTCGGCACCAACGCGATCGGCACCGCGCTCGTCGCGCGCAGCCCGATCCAGGTGTACTCCGCCGAGCACTACGTCCGGGCCCAGCACTCCTGGACGTGTGCGGCCGCGCCGCTGCACGATCCGCGTGACGGCAGGCTGCTCGGCGTCGTCGACCTCTCCGGGCCTGCCTCGACCGTCCACGCGACGACGTTGGCGCTGGTCGACGCCGTGACGCGGCTCGCGGAGGCGCAGCTGCGCACCACCCACCGCACCGAGCTCGAACGGCTTCGCGGTTTCGCCGTCCCGGTCCTCGCGAAGGTCGGTGGCCGGGCGATGGTGGCCGACGAACACGGCTGGGTCGCCGCGGCCGCCGGGCTCGCGCCGGTCGACCGGGTCGCGCTGCCCACCGGCCTCGGGCCCGGGCGAGCCTGGCTGCCCGCGTACGGCGGCTGCTCGGTCGAGCCGGTGCCCGGCGGCTGGCTGCTCCGGCTGACCGAAAACGACGCCGCCCCGCCCACCCGCGTCGTGCTCGACGTCCGGTCGCCGCGCGAGCCCGAGCTCACCGTGGCCAGCGCGGCCGGGACCTGGACGCACCGGCTCAGCCCGCGCCACGCCGAGGTGCTGTACGTGCTGGCCAGCCGGCGCGACGGCCGGTCGGCGTCCGAACTGTCGGCCGACCTGTTCGGCGACGCCGGCCGGACGGTGACCGTCCGCGCCGAGATGTCCCGGCTGCGACGGCACTTCGGCGGCATCCTCGGCGCGAAGCCGTACCGCTTCGCCGACGACGTCGAGGTGGTGGTCCGGCGGCCACCGGACCCCGAAGCCGTGCTCCCGCACTCGCTCGCCCCGGCCATCCGCGGCTGACCTCCCGGCAGGACATGACCCGGACCGGGATCATGGACGCCGTGCCGAAACGCCTGCCCGACACCATCGCCCCGAGCTGGCTCGTGGTGCAGCTGCTCGGCACGCTCTTCTTCGCGGCGACCCTGCTCACCGCGCGCGAGGCGGACCCGCGCATCTGGACCGCCTACGGCGTCGCCACCGCCTGCTGGCTGGGGTTCGTCCTCCTCGCGTCCCGCCGGCCGAAGACGGCGGCCGCGCTGCTCGCCGCGGCCAGCGCGCTGCCGGCGGCGATCGTCGGCTGGGCCGGGGATTCGTCGGCGATCCTGCTGTCCGTCATCGCCCTCGGCCGGCTCGCGACGCTCACCTCGGCCGGCGTCGGCGCGATCCTCGCCACCGGCCTCCTGGACGTCGCCCTGGCGGTGACGTCGCACGTGCTCGCCCGCCAGTCCCTCGGCGAGTCGCTCGCCGACGCCGGGGTGATGCTGCTGCTGGTGCTGCTCGGGCTCAACCGCCGCCAGTACGAGGTGCAGGCGGCCCAGAGCGAGGCGCTGCTGGCGCAGACGCGGCTCGCCCAGGCCGAACACGCCCGCGCCGCCGCGCTCGACGAACGCACCCGGCTCGCCCGCGAGCTCCACGACGTCCTGGCGCATTCCCTCGGCGCACTGGGGGTGCAGCTCGAACTCGCCGAGGCGCTGCTGACCGAACGGTCCGATGTGGACGGCGCGCTGCGGTCGGTCCGGCGCTCGCGGCGGCTCGCAAAGGACGGGCTGGCCGAGGCGCGCGACGCCGTCGCCGCGCTCCGCCAGGATGTCCCGCCGCTCACCGAAACCCTCGCCGCGGCCGCCGCCGCGCACGCCCGCGACCACGGCGTCAGCGTCGCTTTCGACGCGGACGGCGACACCCGGCCGCTCACGTCCGCGGCGGTCGTCGCCTTGGCCGGCATCGCGCGGGAAGCCCTGACGAACGCCGGCAAGCACGCCCCGGGCGAGGACATCCGGATGCGGCTGAGCCACGCGCCCGGCGTCGTCCGGCTCGACGTCCGCAACGCCCTCGCGGCCTTCACCCGGACAGGTGAAGGATTCGGCCTGGCCGGCATGCGCGAACGACTCGCCCTCGCCGGTGGCACGCTGACATCGGGTCCCGAAGACGGCCACTGGCGCGTCCTGGCGGAAGTCCGGACCTGATCACCGGTGTGCGCCGGACCACATCCGCCCAGATCACGTGCTGATGACAGCGGGCGGTGCCGGTGGCTGTGCGCGCGGCGACTCGGCTACCTTCTGCGAGTAAGGCTCACAGCGATCTCTTTCGGGGGCTCCGGGTGGCCACGCCCCCGGCCTGGGCGCGGCCCCGGATGGCAGGGGGAGGAATTTCGGGGATGACCAGCACTGCGACGGCCCCGGGGCCTGCGGCGCCCGCGCCCGGACCCCCACCGTCGCCACCGGAGGGCCGTGACCGCACCGGCGGCCGCAGCGGCCTGCTGGGGCTGCTCGACCTGCCGGGCCAGGGGATCCGCGCGATCGTCCGGTCGGCCGCGACCACCCCCGGCCGGCTCACCGTGATCGCCGTCGGGCTGGTGCTGCTGGCGCTCGTCGCCGGGCTCGTCGCGACGCTGTCGGTGCAGAACCGCGACGACACGATCTCCGGCGTCATCGACCACCGCGAGCCGCTCGCCGCCGCGTCGCAGCAGGTCTACCGCTCGCTTTCGGACGCGGACGCGACCGCAGCGAGCGCGTTCCTCTCCATCGGCACCGAGCCGCCTCAGCTCCGCCAGCGCTACGAGCGGGACATCGCCGAAGCCGGCGCCGCGCTCGCGAAGGCCGCTTCCGACGCCGCGGACGTCGCCGACGCCGCCACCCCGGTCGACATGCTGAACCAGCAACTGCCCGTCTACACCGGGCTCGTCGAGACGGCGCGGGCGAACAACCGCCTCGGCTACCCGGTCGGCGCGTCCTACCTGCGCGAGGCGTCCGAGCTGATGCGGGCGAAGCTCCTGCCCGCCGCCCAGGACCTCTACCGGGTCGACACCGAGCGGCTCATCGAAGAGCAGGACAGCGCCACCGGTTTCCCGTGGCTCGCCACGATCCTGGTGGTGGCGTTGCTGGCCGCGCTGATCGTCACCCAGGTCTACCTGACCCGGCGCACCAACCGGCTGCTCAACGTCGGGCTCGTCGTCGCGACGGCCGCCGTCGTGGTGTCGCTGCTGTGGGGCGCGGTCGCGCTGATCCTCCAGGGCAGCCTGGTCGGCAGCGGCCAGGACGACGGTTCGCACCGCGTCGACGTGCTCGTCCGCGCGCGGATCGCCGCGCTGCAGGCCCGCGCCGACGAAACGCTGACGCTGGTCGCCCGGGGCGACGGTGGCGCGTACGAGACGGACTTCGCCGCCAAGGCGGCCCAGCTGGTCGGCCAAGACGGCCAGGGCGGTCTCCTCGGCGAAGCCCGCGGCCTGATCAAGGACGGCGACGGCGCCGCGAAGGTGGATGCCGCGTCGAAGGCCGCGGCCGACTGGATGAAGGCACACGGGCAGGTCCGCGACCAGGACAACGCCGGGGCGTACCAGGAAGCCGTCGACTCCGCGGTGCAGGAAGACGCGAAAGACGGCTCGGCGCCGGCGTTCCGGCAGCTCGACGACAGCCTCCAGGCCGCGATCGACGTCGGCAGGCAGGCCTTCCTCGACGACACCCACCACGGCGACCGCGCGCTGACGCTCCTCGCACCCGGCTTGGCCGTGCTGGCGATCGTCGCCGCGGGCGGTGTCACCATGGGGATCCGGGAGCGACTGAGGGAGTACCGGTGAGCAGGCGGCGGAACACGGTCCGGGCGGGCGTGCTGGCGGTCGTCGCGCTGCTGGCGGCGTCCTGCGGCAGCCCGGGGAAACCGGTCGACCCGGCGCCGGTCAGCAACGCGGCCTGGCCGCAGCCCGCGCACGTCGGCGGCCCGGACGCGACGGCCGGCGGCGGCTCCGACACCAGCTGCAACCCCCTGGCCAGCCCGGCGCCCGCGTCCGGTACGACCGTCCCCGACGGCTCGACGATGTCCGAGATCAAGAAGCGCGGCAAGCTGATCGCCGGGGTCGACCAGACCACCTACCTGTTCGGGTTCCGCAACCCCACCTCGGGCAACCTCGAGGGCTTCGACATCGACATGGTCAACGCGGTCGCCAAGGCGATCTTCGGTTCGGCCGACGGCCACGTCCAGTTCCGCGCGATCCCGTCGTCGCAGCGCGAAGAAGTCCTGAAGAAGCACCAGGTCGACATCGTGGTCCGGACCTACAGCATCACCTGCGCGCGCAAGAAGGAGGTCGAGTTCTCCTCCGTGTACTACGTGGCGGGCCAGAAGATCCTGGTCACCAAGGAGTCGAAGGCGCAGAAGCTGTCGGACCTGAGCGGCAAGCGGGTGTGCGCGACCAAGAAGTCGACGTCGCTGGCGAAGATCGCGACGGACTCCGCCAAGCCGGTGCCGGTCTCGGTGGACAACTGGTCGGACTGCCTGGTGATGCTCCAGCAGGGCCAGGTCGACGCGGTCTCGACCGACGACACGATCCTCGCCGGGATGGCCGCGCAGGACTCGACGCTCGAGGTCCGCGGCGAGCCGTTGACGCAGGAGAACTACGGCATCGGCGTGCCGAAGGACCGCCCGGACCTGGTCCGGTACGTCAACGCGGTGCTCGACCAGATCCGCGGCAACGGCGTGTGGCAGGACAGCTACCGCCGCTGGGTGGAGGCCCGCCTCGGAGCGGCTTCGCCACCGGCGCCGCAGTACCAGTGAACGCAGTACCGAAGGACGCAGCGCGACTAGAATCGATCTCCGCACGTCGCAGGGGATCCGGGAGGTAGCAGTGTCGGAGGAGCCGCGCCGTCCTCGGCACGCCGCGCCGGACGACCAGCAGCAGGTGGCGCCGCCGAGCTGGCAGCCGCCGCCACCGGTGCGGTGGGACACGCCGGAGCCGTCGATCTCCGGCCGTCTCGACGACGGCGAGCCGTCCGGCGGCGAAGAGACCGTCTTCCACGCGCCCGTGCGCCGTCCGCCGACGCCGCCGCGCGGCCAGCCGGCTCCCGTCCGCGGCCCGATCCCCGGCGCGGACGACCCGACGCGCCCGCCGGGCAGCATGAACCCCGTCGCGCCGCCGGTCGAGCCGACGCAGGCCGTCCGCCCGGACCCGGACGCGCCGCAGCCCACGAGCGTGCTCGCCGCGCCGGCGCCGGAGACCCAGAGCATCATGCCGCCGGTGCCGCGCCCGGACACCGGGCCGGGCACGCCGTTGCCGGATCCCGGTACCGAAAGCGTGCTGCCCGAGCGCACCAGCGAAGGGCGGCACACGGGAACCGGCACCGGAGCGGGGACCGGCAGCGGGTCCGGCTCGGTCTCCGGTTCGTTCCCCGGCACTTCGCGGCGGACGTCGTCGCGGACGTCCCGGTCGCGTCGCGGCCGGCTCGGCGCGGGGCTGGTCGACGTTCCGCCGGTGCCCGCGCGCGACCCCGCGTCCGCGGTGCTGACGAACCCGGTGGTGTCGGAGGAAAAGCGGTTCTGCAGCAGCTGCAACGCGAAGGTCGGACGCGGCAAGGACGGGCAACCCGGTTCGCCGGAAGGCAAGTGCGACAACTGCGGCACGCCGTTCTCGTTCGTCCCGAAGCTGCAGCCGCACGAGCTCGTCGGCGGCCAGTACGAGGTCCTCGGCACGATCGCCTACGGCGGCCTCGGCTGGATCTACCTCGCGCAGGACCACAACGTCAGCGACCGCTGGGTCGTCCTCAAAGGACTGATCGACACCGGTGACGCGACGGCGATGGCGGCCGCGGCCAACGAGCAGCGGTTCCTCGCCGAGGTCGAACACCCCAACATCGTCAAGATCCACAACTTCGTGCAGCACCCGGACGCCCAGAGCGGCACGACCACCGGCTACATCGTCATGGAGTACGTCGGCGGCCAGTCGCTGCGGCAGCTCGCGCTGGCGCACCACCGGGAAAGCCGCCGTCCGGAGCCGCTGCCGATCGGCCAGGTCATCGCGTACGGGCTGGAGATCCTGCCCGCGCTCGGCTACCTGCACAGCCAGGGCCTGCTCTACTGCGACCTCAAGCCCGACAACGTCATCCAGACCAACGAGCAGCTGAAGCTGATCGACCTCGGCGCGGTCCGCCGCACCGACGACTACGAGAGCCCGCTGTTCTTCACCACCGGCTACAGTGCGCCGGAACTGCCGACGCAGGGCGCGTCGGTGGCCTCGGACCTGTTCACCGTCGGGCGCACGCTCGCCGTGCTCAGCTTCGAGTTCACCGGCTACACCACCAAGTACAAGACGACCCTGCCCGGCCCGGACGCCGTCCCGCTGTTCACGCTGTTCGGTTCGTACTACCGGTTCTTGCGGCGCGCGACGCACACGGACCCCGACCGCCGGTTCCTCTCCGCCGAGGAGATGGCCGACCAGCTCACCGGGGTGCTGCGCGAGATCATGGCGCTCGGCACCGGCAAGCCGCGGCCCGGTGCGTCCACGGTGTTCGGCCCGGAGAGCCGCACGTTCGGCGTGCAGCTGGTGGTGCCCGAAACCGGCGCCAGCGTGCCGCTGCCCGGCGCGGACGAGGTCGTCGCCGGCCTGCCGATCCCGCAGGTGGACACGGACGACCCGGCGGCGGGCGTGCTCGCCACCACGACCGCGCTCGACCCGCGGGCCGCGATCGAGGCCCTGGCCGGTGCACCGCGGGAGTCGATCGAGGTGCGGCTGCGGATCGTGCGCGCCCGGGTCGAGCTGGGCGAGTTCGCGGAGGCGCAGCGGCAGCTGCAGGCCGCGCAGTACCTGGCCATCAAGAACGGCTTCCCGCACGACTGGCGGATCGACTGGTACCGCGGCCTGATCGAACTCGCGGGCGGCCGTTCGCGGGTCGCGCACGTCGCCTTCGAAGCGGTGTACGACGATCTGCCGGGCGAAATCGCCCCGAAGCTCGCTCTGGGCGTCAGCGCCGAAGGCGTCGGCGACTACTTCGCCGCCGCGCGGTTCTACGAACTGGTCTGGCGCACCGACCGCACCTACGTCAGCGCCGCCTTCGGCCTCGCCCGCGTGTACCTGGCGCAGGGCGCGCGGGCGAGCGCGGTCGAGGTGCTGGAGACCGTGCCGCCGTCGTCGACCCACTACGTCGACGCGCAGGTCGCGGCGATCAAGATCAAGACGACGGCGACCAAGGCCAAGGGCCGCGAGACCCCGGTCACCGAGCACGACCTGCTCGACGCGTCCGCCCGGCTCGAGCGGCTCCGGCTGGACGTCGAACGCCAGACGCGCCTGTCCGCCGGTGTGCTCGAAGCCGCGCACGAATGGCTCAGGCAGGGCAAGCCGACGCCGGGCGCGCGCGTGCTGGGGTGCCGGCTCGAGGAACGCGAACTGCGGTTCGGCCTCGAGCGGTGCTACCGGGCGATGGCCCGGCTGGCGGGCACGCTCGAGCAGCGCATCGAGCTGGTGGACCGGGCGAACGCGATCCGGCCCCGGACGCTCACCTGATCAAGGGTTGATCTCCCAGTCGCGTTCGCTGCGCTCACGCTGGTTCTTCTCGTGCTGCGCGGCCAGCTTCTCCAGCGCCTGCGGGTCGCCGTGGGTGTTGAAGTGCTCGAAGCCGACGACGACGAACAACGCCCGCGCGCTGACCGCGATCGGGCCGTCCTCGGCGTCGAGGCGGCCGTCCGCGCTGACGTAGATCTTGCGGCCCGCGATGCCGTCCAGCCGGGCGGCGATGAACAGCGTCGAACCGACCGGGACGGGCCGCCGGAAGTCCGTCTCGAGCTTGCCGGTCACCGCCGGGCGGCGCATCAGGTTGCCGACCGTCGAGCCCAGCGCCTCGTCGAACGCGCAGGCCAGCAGGCCGCCGTGGGCGAGCCCGGGCGCGCCCTGGTGGGCCGCGGTGACGGTGAACCGCGAGTGGACGACCTGGCCCTCGCCGACGGTCGAACGCAGGTGCAGCCCGGCGTCGGCCTCGTCGCCGCACCCGAAGCACTCCGCGAAGTGCACGCCGAGCTCGGTGCCCGGCTCCGGCGCCTTGGGGTGCGGGATCGCGGGCTCCACCGCCACCGGCGGCCAGGGTTGAGAAACACGACTCATGCGCTGACGTTAACCGGCGGGTAGCCGGCCGCCGCGCGCGACCCGGGACGTCGGCGCGCCGACAACGTCTCTCGGTAGCCGGAAAGTTCCCCACCGTAGACAATTCGCGGCTCAGACTGCCGACCTGCGACAACCGGTCGAGACTGGGCCGATGAGCTCGAACGGCCCGATGGGCACTGCACGGGAGGAGTCGTCGCCGGCATGAGCGAACCAGCAGCAACGACGGGCAAACCGTCAGTGGACGAGAGAACCGTCAAGCGCGCGGTGTGGGCGTCCGCGATGGGCAACGCCACCGAGTGGTACGACTACGGCGTCTTCACCTCGGGCGCGATCGCGGTGAGCATCGGTACGCAGTTCTTCCCCGGTGAGGGGAACGCCGTGCTGAAGTCGCTGGCGCTGCTCGCGGTCGGGTTCATCGTGCGGCCGTTCGGCGGCGCGTTCTTCGGCCCGCTCGGCGACAAGATCGGCCGCAAGCGGGTCCTCGCCATCACGATCCTGCTGATGTCCGGGTGCACGTTCCTGGTCGGCGTCCTGCCGACGTACGCCGGCAGTTACAGCATGGGCATCGCGGCGCCGATCGCGATCCTGCTGCTGCGGATCATCCAGGGCTTCTCCACCGGCGGTGAGTACGGCGGCGCGGCGACGTTCATCGCCGAGTACTCCCCGACGAAACGCCGTGGCTTCTTCGGCAGCTTCCTCGAACTCGGCACGCTGGCCGGTTACGTGCTCGGCAACCTGGTCGTGCTGTCGGTGACGCTGTCCCTGTCGTCGGACCAGGTCGACGCCTGGGGCTGGCGGATCCCGTTCTTCGTCGCGCTGCCGCTCGGCCTGATCGGGCTCTACCTGCGGAACAAGCTCGAGGACACCCCCGAGTTCCGCCGGCTGGAGGCCGCGGGCGAGGCGCCGACGAAGGCGCCGCTGAAGGAGATCTTCGTCCGCAACTGGCGGATGATCCTCAACCTGATCGGCATCGTGCTGCTGCTGAACGTGGCGGACTACCTGCTGCTGACCACGATGCCGACGTACTTCACGGACACGCTGAAGATCAACGACAACACCTCGACGTTGATCATCATCGCGGTCGAGGTCATCCAGATGGCGATCATCATCCCGCTCGGCGCCCTGTCCGACCGGATCGGCCGGAAACCGCTGCTGCTCACCGCGGCCATCGGGTTCCTGGTGCTGAGCTGGCCGAGTCTCAAGCTGATGCAGTCCGGCAGCATCTTCTGGCTCTTCGTCGGCTTCCTGATCGTGGCGCTCCTGCTGGTGCTCATGCTCGCGGTGATCGGCTCGACGTTCCCGGCGATGTTCCCGACCCGGGTGCGCTACGGCTCGTTCGCGATCGGCTACAACATTTCGACGTCGCTGTTCGGCGGGACCTGTGGCGTCATCGTGACGGCGCTGATCAAGAGCACCGGCAACGAGGACTGGCCGGCGTACTACCTGATGGCGGCGGCGCTGATCGCGATCATTCCGATCATCAAGATCCCGGAGACGTCGCAGGTGCCGATGGAGCAGATCGACACCGAAGACAACACCGGCAAGCTGGCCTCCGCGGCCGCTCGACGCTGAGCGGTTGCCGGAAATGCGGGTGCCCCGTCCGGATCACCGGGCGGGGCACCCGCGTGTCGTGGGCCGGATCCGCGCCACCGGCTAGCGTGTCGTCGTTCTCACCGTCGGCGATTCCGGCCGGGTCTCGACCGGAATCGAGGTGGTCAGGGAGGTCGCCGGCCCCGGGCGGGCGACCGTCCGCGGGCCCGCGGACGGCGCCTGCGGGGTCGTCCGCGAGCTGCGGGGCCGGGTCTGGCCCGGCTCGGCCGTCGGCGGCGCGATCGAGGTCGCCGGGACCTCGGTCGGCGACGTCGATCGAGGAGCCGGAGAAGTGGTGCCGATCGTGGACAGGCCGGGGCCGGCGGGCTGCACCGGCTCCGGCGGGCCGGCGCGGTGGCCGGCCAGGAAACCGGCCACCGCGAGGACGACCGCCGTCGCGGTCGAAGTGCCCGCGACGGCGAAACGCTTGCGTCGTCGCCTGACCCGGCCGCCACGCTCGATCACGTCGGCGGCCTCGAGGCGCATCGCCGGCTGCGGGCCGCCGGCCGCGCCGGTCAGGATCGCGCGGACGTCGTCTTCGTGGTCCATGTTCGTCACCTCCCCTCCGTGGGTGCGCTGAAGGTCAGCGCACCGTAGTGCGGGCCGAGCCGGTTTCGCAGCGTGGCCAGGCCGCGGGAGGCCTGGCTCTTCACCGTGCCGGCGCTGCAGCCGAGCGCCTGAGCCGTCTCTTCGACGCTCAGGTCTTCGAAGTACCGCAGCACCAGCACGGCGCGCTGCTTCGGGGCCAGGACCGCCAGTGCCTGCCGGACCAGCAGGTCCTGGTCGCTCGTGGGTTCCGCCGGGAGTTCCGGCGGGGTGTCGGTGAGCCGCTCCCGTTTCCACCTGCTGCGCCGGTGCTCGGCGAGGAACGTGCGCAGGACGACCTTGCGCGCGTAGGCGTCCAGCGCGTCGTGCCGCGACAGCCTCGGCCAGGCGAGGTAGATCTTGAGCAGCGCGGCCTGCGTGAGGTCTTCGGCCTGGTGCCAGTCCCCGCAGAGCAGGAAGGCGGTCGATCGCAGGCTGTGCGCGCGCTCGCCGAAGTACCGGGCGAACTCGCCGTCCCACGGCGAGCCCGGCCCGGTCGACGGACGGGAGCGGGAGATCACCTGGTTACCGGGTCTCCCACACGGCCGGCAGGTGCAGGTCGCCGGTCGGCCCGGCCGGGACGGCGCGCGGGACGCGCGGAGCCGGGCCCGTGCGGGCGGGCCGGGTCGTCTCGCGCGGCGCGGGAACGGCGGACGGCGCCTGCGACTGGGGACGGGGACGGCTGGTGGTCGGGACGGGGGCCACGGTCGGCTCGCCCGGCCGGGTCGCCTGGGTCGTGGTCGGGGCGGCCGGCGCCTGCGCCTCCGAAGCCAGCGCGATGCCACCGGTCAGGGCGCCACCGGCGAGCACGAGCGCGCCGAGGGTCAGGGCGATGCGGATACGCAAGACAGCTCCTCATTCTCGTGGCGCGGCAGGGGATCGCCGCGCCTCTGCCCTTAGTCATGCGGCGGGTGATCACCGGGGTTGCACCGGATTTCGCGGATTTCCGGGGAGAAACGCGAACGGCCGGGAAGCCCGCAGTGGACTTCCCGGCCGCCCGGCTGTTTCCCGGTGTCTCAGCCCCGGTGGTTCAGTGGGCCAGCGCCGACAGTTTCTGCCAGCTCGCCCAGTCGTAGGTCCAGTCGCTGTAGTCGCCGTCCTTCGCGCTCAGCGTCTGCGTGCTGCCGGTGATCTCGACCGGGTCGCCGGGGAGCACGCCGTCGTAGTACTCCTTGGCGCGCGCGGGCGAGAGGTTCAGGCAGCCGTGCGAGACGTTCTTCTTGCCCTGCGCCCAGACCGACGCGGCCAGGCCGTGGATGAACTCGCCGTTGTTGGAGATCCGGACCGCCCACGGCACGACGACGTTTTCGTAGTGGTACTTCGGGTTGCTCATCGCGTACGTGGCCTGCTTGCCCATGACGACGTGCACGCCGCTGTGGGTGACGCGGCCGGGGTCGGAGTCGAGGCCGTAGCTCACCGGGTAGTCGGCGATCTGCTGGCCGTCGCGGATCACCTGCATGGTGTGCTGCGTGGTGTTGCCCTTGACGATCTGCGAGCGCCCGATGGCGAAGCTGGCCGAGACGTCCTGCTTGCCGTACACGCCGTCACCGATCTTGACGCCGTAGATCTTGGCGTTGACCTTCACCTGCGTATTGGGCTTGTAGTACTCCTTCGGCCGCCAGTGCACCGTGGTGTCGCCGTCCAGCCAGGCCCACGAGCCCTCGGTCTTCGGCGTGGTCTCGACCGACAGAGCCTTCTCGACGGAGGCCTTGTCGGTGACACGGCTGGGGAAGGACAGGGCGATCGGCATCGCGATGCCGTACGTCTGGCCGTCGCCGACGTTCAGGCTGGCCGACAGCTGACGCTTCGGCTTGACCGTGGTGAACGCGCCGCCGATGGGCACGTTCTTGCCGTCGGCGCCCTGCGCCTGGCCGGACCAGGTGTAGGTCTTGCCGTAGCCGAGCTGCTCGGTGGTGGTCCAGCTCTTCTTGTCCGCCGACGCCTGCCCCTGGACCTGCTTGCCGTCCGGGTTGGTCAGCGTGACCGACGTGATCGTGCCGTCGGCGACCTGGACGACGACCGGTTCGCCGGGCGCGACGTCCTGGGCGCCGCCCGCCGGCGTCACCGTCAGCTTCGCGGGCTGCGCGGTGGGGGCCGGCGAGCTCGTCGGGCCCCCGCCCGACGTCCCGCTCGCCGAGACCGTCGGTTCGCTGCTGCACGCCCCCAGCGTCAGCACGGCGACCAAGCCCAATGCCACGGCAGCGCCGCGGCGCCGCGTGGAAATCCTCACCGTCACACCCATCCCCTTTTTGCCCCTTTGGTGCTTCCCCTCTTCGAGACGCGCCGTGGACCGTGTACGTTGAGCAACATTGATGTGACGAGCGTCACATTGGTCGGCGGAAGCTTTCACGGAGGGGGCACAGCCGACTCCGAGCCGTATCCGGTGATCACGGTGTCGCAGTGCGGCGCCAGACTAGCCGTTGGGTCCGACAGAACCGGGCCGGAGCCCTACGACGTTCCGGTGACCTTGGTGCGCACAGCCGGTTTTCGCCTCGATCACGGGGTTCAACTTTGGCCAGATCCCGGTAGTCTGCTCTCAGGCCGTCGTTTTGCGTGTTCGTGGCTTCACACTCGCGGAACTTCTGACGCGAGCCATGGAGCCGACCCGCTCTTGACTCGTCTCGTTGGAACCGCCCGGGACGGTCGGGGTGCCGCTTCGGTGGCATTCGAAGCGGATCTGTGTAACGAGGAGTACAGCGGTGGCGCAAGGCACTGTGAAGTGGTTCAACGCGGAGAAGGGCTTCGGCTTCATCGCGCAGGACGGCGGCGAAGGCGACGTGTTCGTTCACTACTCGGAGATCGAGGGCCGCGGCTTCCGCACCCTCGAGGAGAACCAGCGAGTGGAGTTCGAGGTCGGCCAGGGCCAGAAGGGTCCGCAGGCCCAGAAGGTTCGCGCGATCTGAAACTGAGGCTGAACAAGCCTCACAGGCCCTTTGCGCGTCTTAAGGCCTGAGTGAAGGGCCCCCGGCAGTGCCGGGGGCCCTTTCTCATGACGTCTGTGGGTGCGCGCCGGCTCAGTGCCGGGCGACGACCGGCGCCTCGAAGGCGTCGGCGGGGAAGTGGAACTCGTCGGTGAGGTCACTGAGGTCGCTGACCTCGGCGACGGCCTGCTGCTGCCGCTGGTCCTGCACGGAGGAGGCCTGCCCCTCCCAGTTGAGCCGCTCGAGGATCCATTCCTGCGCGAGCGCCTGCGGCGAGATCTCCCGCTCGGCGGCGATGTCCTTGAGCTGCTGGTTGGCGACAAGGCTCATCCGCAGCTGAATGACCTGAGCCTCGCCGAACCGCTTGCCGGACCCGGTGCTCTCCAGATCGTTGTCGGGAGCGAGGGCGGCGAGGTACGACGTGAGCTCGGTGTCCTCGACAACACCGTCGTCCGCAGGCTTCGCGGCACCACGATGACGCCCGGAAGACGCGACGGCTTTCAGGTTCGTGCGGCTGCTCAAGCGGCCAAGGGAGGGAAGAGGCACAACGCCACGATAACGTTTGCATCTCGCCACACAAACCACTGTGAGCTACAACACGCCGAAAACATTCCCCATTCAGCCCAACCCCCACCCAAAAAGACCAACCCCCCACAACCCAAAGCAACCCCCCAATAACCCAGCGAGTCGATCACCCGGACCCTCACGCGACTTCCGACGAACCAGCGGCAGACCCGCCAGGGCGCACAGCGCCCGAGGCGGAGACCGGACCACGCTGGGAGCTGAGCGCGAGGCACCGTGGGGGTCCGGGGGGCTCGGCCCCCCGGGTCAGCACGCCGAAATGTTGGCCCAGGCGAAGGGCGAAGCCCGAAGCGGGCCAAGAAATGGAGGACCCCCGCGCCAGGGGGAGGAACGCGGGGGTCGGAGGGGATCTCCACAGGCGCTGACCGGGGGTGTGTCAGCACCTCGATTGTTGCACGAGTTGGGTGGTTGGGCGAGTGGAGAGCGGGAAATTTCCCCGTGTGGTGTCACTTTGCTGTCGGGGTGACGTTCGTTCGGGTGGGGTTCTTCTTCGGTGGTGCCGATTGCGCTGCGTTGAGCGGAGGGTGGTCTGAGGTTCACTCTCCGGGGGGCTGTGTGTGGTGGCCGGCGCTGGTTAGCCTCGCGGCCAAGTTGTTGTGAGCCGTGTGGAGGGGCTATGAGCGGGTCTGTTGAAGTGCGGCAGTTCCTCCTTCGGTACGAAGGTGCCGATGGGGGGAGTGCGCCGTTTGCCGGGGCGTTGCCGGCGCAGCGGAGTGGGGCGGCGGATGCGCAGCGGGTGTCGGATGATCAGGTCCGGCGGGCTCGGCTGGCGGTGGCGAATGGGGCGCTGGGGGTCGAGGACTGTGTCCAGTTGCTGGAGATGCTGGGCTTGAACCTGGATGAGGACGGGCAGGCGCCGGTTCAGCGTTGAGGGTGTGGTGGCGGGCGGGTCCGGTGTGTTCCGCTGGGCCCGTCCGGTGATATCTCCGCTGGTTGTGCCGGTTTCCGGGAAGTAATTGGCAAGGTCTGGACGGCTGTTTGACGCGGGTTTAATAACGGTGTTACGGTTGCCGCGTCGAAAGGGGTCGAACATGACGGCGATCGAGGGTGTGGCGGATCTGGCGAACCGGATCCGGCCGGTGGTGCAGGTGCTGGGCGGGAAGTTCATGACGTCGCCGGAGCTGGCCGAGGTCGAGGCGGAGGTCGGCCTGCCGCCGCGTTCGCTGTACGTGCGGGGCCGGTCGGCGGTGCTCGGCGATGTCCCGCCGAAGGTGGCCGCGGAGCTGTTCGGCATCTTCCCGCACTGGCTGTTCGAGTTCGTCCTCCCGCCGGCAACGGCGGCTCTCGACGCACCCGCCGCGGTTCGCGCCTACGCGGAGTCATCGGCTCGGTGGTCACGCGTCAGCCTTTCGGCCGTATCGGAGCCCGGCCGCTTGGCGGAGCTGCTGTTCCGCGTCGTCGACGCCGCGGACGCCAGCGGGCTCGCGCTCTTCGCGGGGTGGAAGAACGCCGAGCGTCCCGAGGGCGACGTCGAGCGCCTCGGCTTCGCGCTGATGGTCTTTCGCGAGCTGCGTGGTGGCCTCCACTTCGCGGCCCTGCGCGCGGTGGGTCTGTCGGTCCCGGAGGCGGTGATCGCGGACCCCGAGGGCGGACGCGGGCGCCTGCTGCGCACGGCGTGGCCCGAGGACGCGGCCGACGAGCTGGCCGCCGCGGCGGAGCGCAAGCCGGACCTGTGCGACCGCTGGCACCGCGCCGAGGCCCTGACCGACGACCGGATCGGCGAGCTGCTCGTGTCGGCGCTGTCCGAGCCGGAGCGGGCCGAGTTCGCTCGCCGTCTGGCGGAACTGGCGGAGTTTGCGCAGGTCTGAGCCTCGCCGAAGGCTTAAGGAACCCCCTGTGCAAAGGGGTGGCGGCGTGCCCTATGCTTGTAATCGCTCCCAGGGGAACCTGAGAGCGCGGTCGGTCGGTCACCCGAAACCGACCGGGCTCCCATCGTTCAGTGGCCTAGGACTCCGCCCTTTCAAGGCGGCAACGCGGGTTCGAATCCCGTTGGGAGTACGCAGTACAGTAGTAACGCAAGGCCCTGTGGCGCAGTTGGTTAGCGCGTCGCCCTGTCACGGCGAAGGTCGCGGGTTCGAGTCCCGTCAGGGTCGCAAGATCGTTCGGCTCCTTGCCGGCGTTCCCGGCCAGGTAGCTCAGTTGGTACGAGCGTCCGCCTGAAAAGCGGAAGGTCGCCGGTTCGACCCCGGCCCTGGCCACGCTGGTAGAAACCGCCTTGACTCAGGTCAGGGCGGTTTCCTCGTTTCCTGGGTCGGTCTTGGCCGCGGCTGCTGCCGACCTTGGTGGGCCGCCGTTGGCCGTCGCTGGTTGCACGGGGGTTGCACGGCGGGTCTGATGCGGGACGACGACGATCTGGTCCGCGTCCTCGTAGACGATCCGTCCGGGTGGCTCCTCGGAACGCAGCCTGACGCAGCGGATGCCGTGCGCGCCGAGGATTTCGAGGTAACCGTCGGCTCGGGCGATGAGTGCTCCGGCCGAGTCCTTGAACCACGCCGTCGCGCCCGGGTTGATTGTGTGGTCGTACACCGCCGGGTCGACCGAGGTGGGGTTCGTGTAGTGCGCCTCGTACCACGCGTGGTTGCTCCGGCGGAACTCCTCCTGGTCCGCGGTGAGTTCGCCGGCCTTGCTCAAGCCGTTGATCAAGCCGAAGAAGCCCGGGTGGCGGCCCTCGGTGTCGGGCTCGCCCCCGGGCACCATGTCCCCATGACGCAGAACGTCTGGGACGCCGAGGCGGCCACCTTCGACGAGCAGCCCGACCACGGCCTGCGGGATCCCGTGGTCCGCGCCGCGTGGGCGGAGCTGCTCCTGCCGCTGCTGCCGCCCGCGCCCGCCGTGGTCGCCGATCTCGGGTGCGGGACAGGCAGTCTCGCCCTGCTCCTGGCCGAGGCGGGGCACGACGTCTGCGGGGTGGACCTCTCCGCGCGGATGCTCGACGAGGCCAGGGCGAAGACCGCGGGCCTCCGGGTCGAGCTGCGGCAGGGTGACGCCGCCGATCCGCCCTGCCCGGACCACTCCTGTGACGTCGTCCTGGTGCGGCACGTGCTGTGGTCTCTGCCGGACCCGGGCGCCGCCGTCGGGCGGTGGGTGCGGCTTTTGAAACCGGGTGGCTTGCTGCTGCTCGTCGAAGGCCGGTGGTCCACCGGGGCCGGGCTCACCGCGGCCGAATGCCGGGAGCTGGTGCTCGCGCACCGGGAGGAAGCGGCTGTCCGGCAGCTGACCGATCCGGCGCTGTGGGGCGCCGAAATCGAGGACGAGCGGTACCTCGTCGTCAGCCGGAGCTGAGGGCGTGTACTGCCTGGAATCGGTCATCGGCGGTGCTGCCGTGCTCCAGCGGCTCGCCGGCTCCGTCGAGGAGGCGCGGATCGTTCCGCTCCACGGCCCCCTGTCGATGCTGCTGATGACCGACGAGTACTTCGACGCGGTCGCCGACCCGGGCGGCCCCGGGCTCGAAGGGTTCTGGAAGGCGCCCGGTGGTTTCGGCAGCTCGCTCCGGAACTGCTCGGTGCTGGGCCCGGTGGCCTACGTCGAAGCGGACTACTTCGGCGGCGCCGGGACGCAGGCGGCTCAGGTGTGGGACCGCGGCAGCGTGGTCCTCGGTCCACTCCTGCTGGCTGTCGGTGAGCGTCCACCGCCGTCGGGCGGGCCGATTTCGCGGGCCCTGTCCGCGCTCGGCGTCCGCCGTGGCCGGCACGTCGACGAGTTCGACGCCGCGGGCCTCGGCCGCCACCGCCGCACTGAGGAGTGGGTCGACTAGGCCGAACGAGTGAACCGCTGGAGCGCGTGTCCGGTCCACGACGTCAGCCTCGACCCACCGGCGTAAGGCAGCCCACCAGGGGCCGCCGCCCGAACACGGGGAGCCGATCATGCGTTACCTCCTTACCCTCCACATGAACCCGACCCTCTGGGCCACGCTGACCGACGAGCAGAAGAACGGCGTCTACGAAGGGCACGGGGCCTTCATCCAGCTCATCACCGAGTCCGGGGAAATGGTCGAGACCAAAGCGCTCGCCGAACCCGGCGAGACCAAGACCGTCCAGGTCAAGGATGGTGTGGCACACACCAAAACCGGTGGTTTCGTCGAGTCCGACGCCTTCCTCTGCGGCTACTACGTCGTCGACGTCGAGAGCGAAGCGCGGGCCGTCGAGCTCGCCGCGAAGATCCCGGACGCCCGGTACACCGCCGTCGAGGTGCGGCAGGTCGTCCACGAAGGTTGACCTCCAGTGCGGTCGAGGGTCCATCCTGGACTCATGACCACCGAAGGGGAATGG
The DNA here is from genome assembly GCF_040681595.1 of Amycolatopsis sp. NPDC051716. Taxonomy (NCBI): domain Bacteria; kingdom Bacillati; phylum Actinomycetota; class Actinomycetes; order Pseudonocardiales; family Pseudonocardiaceae; genus Amycolatopsis; species Amycolatopsis sp. NPDC051716. The sequence goes on from NZ_JBFAZA010000023.1 coordinate 105,855, forward strand.
GGCATCGGCGCCGTCGATCTCGGCGCCTACCTCGCGCGTGTCGGGCAACCGCGGCGGGCGCCGTCCGAAGCCGCGCTCACCGAACTCATGCGGGCCCACGTGAACGCCATCCCGTTCGAGAACATCGACGTCGTTCTCGGGCAGCACCAAGGGATTTCGCTCGACGTCGTGAGCGCGAAACTCGTCGGACGGCGGCGGGGCGGCTACTGCTACGAGCAGAGCGGCCTCTTCGCCGCCGTCCTCGAGCAGCTCGGCTACACCGTGCACCGGCTTTCCGCGCGCGTGCAGCCGCGCCGGCCCGGTCCCTACACGCACATGACGCTCGTCGTCGACGTGGACGGCCGGCAGTTCCTCGCCGACGTCGGGTTCGGGGCCGGGATCCTCGCGCCCATGCCGCTCGTCGACGGCCACGAGGTCGACCAAGCCGGGTGGCCGCATCGCCTCACCGAAAACAACGGCTGGTGGACGCTGCAGAAGGGGGACGAGGACATTCTCGAATTCCGCCTCAACGAGATGCACGCCATCGACTACGAGGTGTACCACCACTACACGTCGACCCACCCGAAGTCGCCGTTCACCGGGCGCCTGGTGATCATGACGATCGAGCCGGGTCTCAGCCGCAGGCTCCTCGGCCGGGAGCTCACCGTCGAAAAACCCGGTGGCAGCAGCGAAACCACCACCGTCGCACCCGACGAGCTCGACGCCACCCTCAAGGAGCTCGGCCTCGAGCTGACCGCGGACGAACTGGAGCGGCTGAAGAACGTCTACTGACCGAACAGCTCGGCCGCCGGGACCGGGCGGCCGAGGTGGTAGCCCTGCGCCTGGTCGCAGCCGAGCGCGCGGAGCAGGTCCAGCTGCTCCGCCGACTCGACGCCCTCGGCGATCACCGTCAGGTCGACCGCGTGGGCCATCGCGATGATGCTCGTGACGATCGCCTCCGCGTCGCGCGACTCGGCGATCCCGGTGATGAACGAGCGGTCGATCTTGAGCGTGTCCAGCGTCAGCCGGCGCAGTTGCGCCAGCGACGAGTACCCCGTGCCGAAGTCGTCGATCGCCAGCAGCACGCCCAGGGCACGCAGGGACGCCAGCACTTCCGCGGCCGCTTCCTGATCGCGCATCAACGCGCTTTCGGTGACCTCCAGGCAGAGCGCGCCGGCCGGCAGCCCGGTGACCGCCAGCGCGTCCTGGACCGCGGGCACCAGGTGCGGGTCGTCGAGCTGGCGGGCGGAGAGGTTGACCTTCAGCGTCAGGTTCAGGCCCTGCTGAACGCGCCGCGCCGCCAGCTCGCGGGTCGTCGCGCGCAGCATCTCCTTGCCGATGATGTTGATCAGGTCGCTTTCTTCGGCGAGCGGGATGAACTCCGCCGGCGAGATCGCGCCGTGCCGGGGGTGCGTCCACCGCAGCAGCGCCTCCACCGCGACCATCTCGCCGGTCCGCAGGTCGACGACCGGCTGGTAGGCGGGCCAGAGCTGGCCGTCGTGGACCGCGTAGCGCAGGTCCTGCTCCATCCGCAGCCGCCGCTGCATCCGCTCGCGCAGGCCGACGTCGAAGAAGTGGTGCCGCCCCCGCCCGAGCGCTTTTGCCTGGTACATGGCGACATCCGCGTCGCGCAGCAGGTCTTCGGCACTGCGGCGGTCTTCGCGGCCGACGAGCACGACGCCGATGCTCGCGTCGAGGTGCAGCTGCCGGCCGAGCACGCCGATCGGCTCGGCCAGCGCGGACCGCAGGTGCTCGGCCAGCGCGCGGACCTCGGCGGGGTCGGTGACCTCGGCGGTGACGACGACGAACTCGTCGCCGCCCAGCCGGCCGACCAGGTCGTCGCGGCCCGAGCTGCGGCGCAGGCGTTCCCCGACGATCCGCAGCACCTGGTCGCCGACCGAGTGCCCGAGCGAGTCGTTGATGACCTTGAACTTGTCCAGGTCGAGGAACAGCACGGTGACGGCGCCCCGCTCGCGGGCGTCGAGCCCGCCGAGCACCAGGGTCCGGTTCGCCAGCCGGGTCAGGGGGTCGTGGGTGGCGTCGTAGGCGAGCTGCGCGCTGATCGCGCGGGTCTCGGTGATGTCGGTGAACGACGTGACCACGGCCATCGCCGCCGGGTCGTCCGGGGCCAGCAGCCGCGAGGTGAGCGACACCCAGACGTCGCGGCCGTCCGGCCGGCGCAGGCGGACGACCAGGCCGTTGTGCGTGACCCCGGTCCGCCGGGTCTGCACCGACGGCATCTCGTCCGGCGGGATCCACTGCCCGGCCTCGGTGAACAGCGTCAGCGAGTGGCACGGGACGCCGATCAGGTCGGCTTCGGCGACGCCGAGGATGCGGCAGGCCGCCGGGTTCGCCGCTTCGATGAGCCCGCCGGGGCCCATCACGAGGACGCCTTCGTCGAGCGACGCGACGACTGTGCGGTAGTTCTGCTCGGCTCGCCGCCGCGCGGTTTCGTCGGCGCAGACGAGCACGTAACCGTCGTTCATCTCGGCTGCCGAGACGCGGACCGCCAGGGGAGCGCCGTCCCGCCGCCGGTGCACCGCTTCCGCGACGCCGCCGCCGCGCCGGATGGCCGGCAGGTCCAGCGGCGCGCCGACGAGCTCGCTCGCGCACCGCCCGACGGCTTCGGCCGCCGTCCAGCCGTACACCGCCTCGGCGGCCGGGTTCCAGCTGGTCACGACGCCGTCGCCGGTGGTCGCGATCAGCGCGTCGCTGACGTGCGACACCAGCGCGGCCTGGTAGCGGAGGGCGTCGGCGGCCGCCTTCTTCGCCGTGATGTCGCGCATGACGACCTGGTACGCGGCCTCCCCGAGGCACACCAGGACCGTCTCGACGGCGAACTTGCTGCCGTCCAGCCGGGACATCAGGGCTTCGACGGGCTCGCTGGCCTGCCCCGGCGCCGTCAGCTGGGCGAGCTTCCCGGCGAGCGCGGCTCGCGCGTCCTCGGCGACGAAGTCGGTGAACCGGCGGCCGACCACCTCGTCGGCGGAGCGCGCGGCGAAGGCTTCCAGGGCCGCGCGGTTGGCGTAGGTGAGCACCCCGTGCTCGTGGACGCAGATCGCGTCCGGACTCAGCTCGACCAGTTCGGCGAGCGAGTCGGCCTGCATGTGCGTCCGTCCCCCGTGAAGTCGGCGTGTGGCTCGTCGATTACACCACCGACTCCGGCCCGTGCCTACCCGGCGGAATCCGGGCTCGGCCTGCGGATGCGCTCCCGCAGCCACGGCCCGCAGACCAGCAGCCCGAAGTGGGCGGCGAACGCGTGCCCGAGCAGCGTGACGACCGAGTCGAGGGCCGCCGGGTCGTCGCTGAGCCAGATCGCCGCGATGAACGCCTCCATCGCGGCCAGCGCCAGCAGCCGCGCGCGGCCGGGCAGGAGGAACACCAGCGCGCCGGCGGTGGTGAAGAAGCCGTAGCTGACGCCGATGTCGAGCCAGTGCCCGGCCGAGGTCGGCAGCACGTGCGCGCTGATCAGGGCCATCACCGGCAGTTCGGTGGCGAGGGTGGCCACGATGTGGCCGGAGAAGAACACCAGCGCCGTGCGGCGGGCGCCGAACCGGCGTTCCAGCGGCGCGACGGCGATCGCGAAGATCAGGGCGTAGATGAGCCAGCTTTCGCCGGGCAGCCAGATCGCGCTGCTCAGCAGGGAGGTGAGCGGGCGCCGCCACAGGTTGTGGGCGTCCGTGCTGGACAGCTGGAGCAGCCGGTCCGTCACCGCCGGGTCGGCGAATTCGAGCAGCAGGGTCGTGGCCAGCAGGACGACCAGGTAGCCGAAGGTGAACGGCGTCGTCTTCGGGTTGGGGACGTACCGGAGCAACGCCCACGGACTGCGGCGCGCAACGGCGATCGAGGGGATCGGCCGTTCGGCTCTCAGCAGCATGGACTGAGCTTCGGTGGTCATGCTGGGAGTATCACGAGTGCCAGCTTAGAAAACGCTGTGGATGTCACTCACTGTCAGACTTTGCGTTACGTGACGAATTTTTGCCGGACCTTCACCCGTTCGGGGGGCTTTTACGGTAAGAATACGGCCACGATACGGCCGAAAGGCCCCTCGGGAAGGTCAGTCGGGGTGAACGACGAGGTATCGGTCGCCGAGCTGCTCGTGCGCGAGGGCTGGGGCGACCGTCCGGGATCGGGCCAGTCACGCTGGCGCGTGGTCGCGGTGATGCTCGCCGTCATCGTGGGCTGCGGAGCCGCCGCGGCGCTGGTCGCCTTCGGCGGCAAGGAGCGCGAGGACGCCTCCCCGGTCGACCAGATCCAGGTCATCCCCTTCCCGCAGCGCACCACCGGGCTGGGCGGCGCCGGCCAGGCCACGGACTCACCGCCGGACGGCGGGATCGGTGGTGGCACCGGCGGAGACGTCGTCACGGCGTCGAACGAGCACCGCGGCACGGTCACCGAGGTGCCGGGCCGCGACCCGGCCACCGAAACCGCCGGTCCCGGTCCCGGAAACGGACCCGTGACGCCGACCGCCACACCGTCCGGCTCCGGCCCTTCCGCGTCGGGCACCTCGACGGTGACGCCGACGGGGAACCCGCCCCCGGCCGGCGGGCACTCACCGACTCCGGCCCCGACCACCACGCCGCGGACCCCGACGTCGTGCATCCTGGGGATCATCTGCTGGTGATCAGGCCAGCTGTTCGGCGATGTCGCTGAAGTCCGAGGTGTTCCAGCGCTCCGGGCGCATCGCGATCGCGATGTTGTTCCCGTGGGCTTCGTCGGTCGCGTCGGTGTAGGCCTCGCTCACGCCCGGCGGCAGGTAGCGGGCCGCGATCTCGTGCCGCTCCGCCTTCGTCATCGGCCACGACTCCACGACCGGTCCCTCGACCGAGACGTACTTGTAGACGCCGTCCTGCTGCTGGACGCACAGCGCGAACCGGCCGGCCGCCTCGATCAGCCGCGCCTTCCGGAGGCCGGGTGACGTCATCACGACGATGTCGCCACCCGGCTCGTAGCGGTACCAGATGGGTGTGGTCAGCGGCGCCCGCCCGGGCTCGGCCGCGACGCTCAGCACGCCGACCTGCGGCTCGGCGAGAAACGCTTCGCGCTCGTCCTTGGTCATCTTCCGGGCCATCGAGAACTCCTTAAGGCAAATGAATTTGACTTAAGGCTAGCCACAGCTCGGCCACTAAGGCAAGCGTCTTTGCTTTAAGATGGGCGGATGACCCGACCCGGCGGCCGCAGCGCCCGTGTCCGCGACGCGGTGCACGACGCCGTCGTCGAGCTGCTCGCCGCCGGCGAGATCGACGCGGCGATCCCGAAGATCGCCGAGCGGGCGGGGGTGAACCCGACCAGCATCTACCGGCGCTGGGGCAGCCGCGACGCGCTGCTGATCGACGCGGCGGTGACGCGCCTGCGCTCGACGTCCCCGATCCCGGACACCGGTTCGCTGCGCGGTGACCTGCTCGGCTGGGCCGAGGGCGTCGAACGCGCGATGCGCGACCGGCACGGCCAGATCCTGCTCCGCGCGCTCGTCGCCACCTTGCGCCCGGACGAGAAGCCGATCGAGTACCTCCGGGCCCGCGGCGACGACCTGCAGGCCACCCTCGACAAGGCCGCGGCGCGCGGTGAGCCGGTGCCGTCGGTCGACGAGGTGCTCGACTTCGTCCTGGCCCCGCTCTACCTGCGCGTGCTGTTCCGGCGCCCGGTCGAGCCGGGCACCGGCACCGTGCTCGTCGACCGGCTGCTCAAGGCGCGTTGAGCAGATCCGGCTCCGCACGCCGGCCGAGGTGGTTGAACAGCAGGTTCAGCGCGAAGGCGAGGACTGCCGCCACCGTGATCGAGCTGCCGCAGATCGTCTGCAGCCACGCCGGGAAGTGCTGGAAGATCTTCGGCGCGAACGCCGGCAGGAGGCCGACCCCGAGGGCGACCGCGACGATGAAAGTGTTGTGGTTGCCCGAAAACTCGACCGTGCGAAGGTTCTGCGCCCCGACCGCGGCGACCATCGCGAACATGACGACCGCGACCCCGCCGACCACCGGCTGCGGGATCGCCGCGATGAACGCGCCGATCTTCGGCACCAGGCCCATCAGCACCAGGATGCCGCCGGTCACCGCGACCACCCAGCGGCTGCGCACGCCGGTCATCCGCACCAGCCCGACGTTCTGCGCGAACGCCGTGTCGGGGAAGGAGTTCATCACGCCGCCCAGCACGGCGGAGAAGCCGTCGGTGGCCAGGCCGCGCGCGAGGTCGGAGTCCGTCGGCGGGCGACCGGTGATCTCGCCGACGGCGATCATGTCGGCGGTCGACTCGGTGAACGTCACCAGCATGACCACGCACATCGACAGCACCGCGGCGACCGGGAAAGTCGGCGCCCCGAAGTGGAACGGCGACGCGAGCCCGAACCAGCTCGCCGCGCCCAGACCGTCCCAGTGCACCAGCCCCATCGGGATCGCGATCACCAGCCCGATCGCCAGCGCCAGCAGCGGCCCGATCTGGTTGGCGAACCCGCGCAGCACCCGCGTGAACAGCACCAGCAGCGCGAGCACGCCGAACGCGAGCAGGAGGTGCGGCAGGGCCGCGTAATCGGACGCGGTCGGGTCGTTGCCCGCGATCAGCCCCGCGCCCGGGCCGAGCAGCGAGACGCCGATGACGAGCAGCAGCGTCCCGGTGACCAGCGGCGGGAAGAACCGGATCAGCCGCGCAAAGGGTTTGGCGATGAGCAGCCCGAAAACGCCGGATGCCAGCATCGCGCCGTAGACCGCCGGCAGGCCGTACTGGGACGCGATCAGGATCATCGGGTTCACGACGCTGAACGTCGCACCCGCGACCACCGGCAGCCGGATGCCCAGCAGCTTGCCGATGCCGACCGCCTGGATCAGCGTCGCGATGCCCGCCACCAGCAGGTCGGCGTTGACCAGCAGCCCGATCGTCGCCGGGTCCAGCTTCAACGCGCTCCCGACGATCAGCGGTACCGCGACCGCGCCGGCGTACATGATCGACATGTGCTGCAGGCCGAGCAGCGCCAGCCGGCCGGCGGGCAGCCGCTGGTCGACCGGGTGGACCGCGGATTCCGTCATGAGCGCCCCCGTCTTTCGGATTGACCCTGGTGCAGCAGCCTGGCCGGTGTCACAGCCAACGCGGTGCCGGTGACGGTAGCAAGTCCCGGCCGTGATGATCATGTTTCGGGGGGCGGCGCAACGGCCGGGAATGTGTGACCATCGGTGCATGACTTCGGGTGGCATTTCCCAGGTGGGCCCGCCGTTTCGCGCCGATCACGTGGGGAGCCTGCTGCGGCCCCCGGTTCTGCGCGACGCACGACGGCGGCACGAAAGCGGTGAGATCAACGCGGAGCAGCTCCGCGCGGTCGAGGACGACGCGATCCGCGACGTCATCAAGATGCAGAAGGCCGCCGGGCTGAGTTCGGCGACCGACGGCGAGTTCCGGCGCGCTTCCTGGCACATGGACTTCATCTACGCGCTCGGCGGCATCTCGAAGAGCGACCAGCGGCTGCACGTCAAGTTCCACAACCTGGCGGGCGACCTCGAGTTCAGCCCGCCGGGGCTGCAGGTCGACGGCAAGGTGCGGCTCGACGAACCGATCTTCGCCGACCACTTCCGGTTCCTGCAGTCCCATGTGGACCCGGGCGTGACGCCGAAGCTGACCATCCCGTCGCCGAGCATGGTCTACTACCGCGGCGGCCGGGCCGCGGTCAGCGAGACCGTCTACCCGGACCTCGAGGAGTTCTTCGCCGACCTGAGCTCGGCGTACTCCGCGCAGGTCGCGGCGATGGCCGGCCTCGGCTGCCGGTACCTGCAGCTCGACGACACGAGCCTCGCCTACCTGAACGACCCGGCGCAGCGGGAGCTCGTCGCGCGGATGGGCGGCGACCCGGACACCCAGCACCTGCGCAACATCGCGACGATGAACGCGGCGCTGGAGGGCCGTCCAGAGGGCCTGACCGTGACGACCCACCTGTGCCGGGGCAACTTCCGCTCGTCGTGGGCCGCGGAGGGCAGCTACGAGTTCGTCGCCGAGGCCCTGTTCGGCGAGCTCGCGGTCGACGGGTTCTTCCTCGAGTACGACGACGAGCGCTCCGGCGGGTTCGAGCCGCTGCGGTTCGTGCCGAAGGACAAGAAGGTGGTGCTCGGCCTGGTCACGACCAAGCGGCCGGAGCTGGAGGACGCGGACGTCCTGGTCCGGCGGATCGAGGAGGCGTCGCAGTACGTCGACATCGACCGGCTCTGCCTGTCACCGCAGTGCGGCTTCTCTTCGACGGAGGAGGGTAACGACCTGACCACGGACGACCAGCTGCGCAAACTGGAGCTGCTGGTGTCGACGGCCGACCGCGTCTGGGGCGGCCACTGATGATCACGTGCGTCGTCGACTACGTCATCGATCCCGCGAAGCTCCCGGACTTCGAACGCTTCGCCGCCGCGTGGATGCGGCTGGTGCAGCGCGAAGGCGGCATCCACCACGGGTACTTCCTGCCGTCGGAAGGCGCGAGCGACGAGGCCCGGGCGCTGTTCAGCTTCGAAAGCCTGGCCGCGTACGAGCGGTACCGGACGCTGTTCGGCGTCGACCCGGACTTCATCGAGGCCGACAAGATCCGGGAAGAGAGCGGGTGCGTGGTGCGGTACCGGCGCACCTTCATGCGCCCGCTGCTGCCGGACGACGAAGAGGCCTGACGCGGATCGCCCCGGGAGTACTTCCGGGGCGACCCGGCGGATCAGGGGCGCCAGGTGAAGACTGCCCCCATGCGACACAGCGCGCGGCGGCCGCCGTCGGTGGTGGATCGCGTCCTCGACCTCCTGGGCGCCTTCACCGCCGAACGGCCGCGGCTCACGCTGTCGGAGCTCAGCCGGCGGGCCGGGCTGCCGCTGTCGACCACGCACCGGCTCGCCGGCGAGCTCGCCCGGCGCGGGGCCCTCGTGCGCGACGAAACCGGCGCCTACCGCGTCGGGCTGTGGCTGTGGGAAGTCGCCTCGCTCGCCCCGCACGGCGCGGAGCTGCGGGAGAGCGCGATGCCGTTCCTGGAAGACCTCTACGAAGCCACGCACCAGAACGTGCAGCTCGCCGTGCTGGACGGGGCCGAGGTCGTCTTCGTCGAGCGCATCTCCGGCCGCGGCGCTGTCAACGTCCTGACCCGCGTCGGCGGGCGGCTGCCCGCGCACGCCACCGGCGTCGGCCAGGTGCTCCTCGCGCACGCCTCCGCCGAGGTCCAGGAGGAAGTCCTGGCCGGTCCGCTCAAGACGTTCACGCCCAAGACGATCGCTTCGCCCGCGCTGCTGCGGCGGGTGCTGGCCGACGTCCGCCGCGACGGTTACGTGATCAGCGACGGCCAGGTCGAGCTGGTCGCGCTGTCGGTGGCGGCGCCGGTCCGCGACACGACGGACGAGGTCGTCGCCGCGATCTCGGTGGTCGTCCCGGCGGAGGGGACGGACCCGCGGACGCTGGTCCCGGCGGTCCGGGCCGCGGCGCGCGGGATTTCGCGGGTGCTGGGGGCACCCCGGGCGGTGCGCCCGGCCGGCGGCTCCTCGACGGCTTGAGCCGGTTGTGGTCGGATGAGACCGGGGGCTGCCGGATGGGGTGAGGAGAACGAATGACGACCGTGCTCGTCGTCGGTGCCGGTCAGAGCGGGTTCCAGGCCGTGGCTTCGCTGCGGGACCGGGGCTTCGCCGGCCGGATCGTGCTGGTCGGGGACGAGCCGGGCGTGCCGTACCAGCGGCCGCCGCTGTCGAAGGCCTACCTCGCCGGGACCGCCGGGCTCGAACAGCTGCACCTGCGCGGTGAAGACTTCTTCGCCGAGAAGGACATCGAGCTGGTCGCCGGCCGCGTCGGGCGGCTCGACCGGGCGGCGCGGAAAGCCGAGCTCGAGGACGGCCGCGAGCTGGACTACGACCACCTCGTCCTGGCCACCGGCGCCCGCAACCGGACGCTGCCCGTGCCCGGCGCGGATCTGCCGGGCGTGCTGACCCTGCGCACCCGCGACGACGCCGACCGGCTCCGGGAGTCCCTCGCCCGAGCGGAGAACGTCGTCGTCGCGGGCGGTGGGTTCATCGGCCTGGAGTTCGCCTCGCACGCCGGCCGCCCGGTGACGATCGTCGAGGCGCAGGACCGCCTCCTCAACCGCGTCGCGACGCCGGAGATCTCCGCGTACTTCGCCGACCTGCACCGCGACGCCGGGCACACGGTGCTGCTCGGCCAGGGTGTCGCGGCCATGCACGGCGACTCGCGGGTACGGGAAGTCGAGCTGGCCGACGGCACCCGGCTGCCCGCCGACCTGGTGGTCGTCGCCGTCGGGGTGGTGCCCGAGACCACGCTCGCCGAGGCCGCCGGGCTGCCGGTGCGCAACGGCGTGGTGGTCGACGCCCACCTGCGGACGGCGGACGAGCGGATCTTCGCCATCGGCGACTGCGCCAACTTCCCGTGCGTGCAGGCCGGCGCCGAGACCCGGCTCGAGTCGGTGCAGAACGCCGTCGACCAGGCCCGCTGCGTGGCCGCGGCGATCACCGGCACCGCCGAGCCGTACGCCAGCCTGCCCTGGTTCTGGACCGACCAGGCGGGCGCCAAGCTGCAGATCGCCGGCATTCTTTCGGGCGCGGGCCGGACGGTGGTCGTGGGCGACCGGGCCGCGGGCAAGTTCTCCGTGCTGTCCTTCCGCGACGACGTCCTCATCGCCGTCGAGTCGGTGAACCGGCCCGCGGACCACATCGCCGCCCGCCGCCTGTTCACCGCCGAGCCGAAGCCCGCCTACGCCGATCTCGAGGCCAGCGCCTTCGACCTCAAGGCGCATCTGAAGTCGCGAGCGGCGTGACGCGCGCAGGCCTAAGATCGTCAACCCGTGGTTGACGCAAGCAGATCGTCAACCTACAGTTGACGACATGACCTTGCCGACCAACATCAAGCTCGACGACCTCATCAACGCCATCAAGAGCAACCACGACCAGGACGCCCTCGCCCAGCTGACCGACGCGGTGTACGTGGGTCAGCACCTCGGCGAAGTCGCGGACCACCTGATCGGCCACTTCGTCGACCAGGCCCGGCGGTCCGGGGCGTCCTGGACCGAGATCGGCGCCAGCATGGGCGTCACGAAGCAGGCGGCCCAGAAGCGGTTCGTGCCGAAGGTCGATCCCGGCGGCGACCCGAGCGGCGCCATCGAGCGCCTCTACGGCCGCTACACCGACCGGGCCCGGCACGTCGTCGTCGAGGCGCAGAAGGCGGCGGTCGACCACGCCAGCCCGGAGATCGACACCGTGCACATCGTGCTGGGGTTGCTGACCGAGCCCGCCGCGCTGGCGGCCGGGGCGATCCTGGCCCAAGGCGTCTCGCTGGACGCCGTTCGCGAAGCCGCCGAAGCGCGCCTGCCCGAGCCGATCGATCCGATGCCGAACGTGGTTCCCTTCTCCGCCGCCGCGAAGAAGACCCTCGAGCTGACCATGCGCGAAGGCCTGCGGCTCGGGCACAACTACATCGGCACCGAGCACCTGCTGCTGGCGCTGCTGGAACAGGGCGAGGGCACCGGCTTCGAGGTGCTCGACGGCCTCGGCGTCAAGAAGGACAAGGCCGAGGCGAAGATCGTGGAGGTGCTGGCGGAGATCCTCGCCGCCCGGGGGCAGTGAGACCGCTCTGGTGGGCCATCGTGCTCGCGGTGGTCCTCGTGACGCTGCTCTGATCGGGAAGGACCAGGGGGTCTTCCCGGCCGCGCGGGCCCTCGCCGAGGTGAGGGCCCGCGCGTCGCGTCAGGCGTCGGACTCCGGGCGGCCGTCGGCGGCCCAGGCCGTGTGGAACGAGCCTTCCCGGTCCACCCGGCGGTAGGTGTGGGCACCGAAGAAGTCGCGCTGGCCCTGCACCAGCGCGGCCGGCAGCCGGTCCGCGCGGAGGCCGTCGTAGTAGGCCAGCGCCGTCGAGAAGCCCGGCGTCGGGATGCCGAGCTTGACCGCCGTCGAGATCACCGAGCGCCACGAGTCCTGCGCGTCCTCGACCGCCTTGCGGAAGCCGCCCGAGGTGAGCAGCGTCGGCAGCTCCGGCTCGTCGGCGTAGGCCGCGGTGATGTCGTTGAGGAACTTCGCGCGGATGATGCAGCCGCCGCGCCAGATCGAGGCGACCTTGCCCAGGTCGATGTCCCAGCCGTACTCGGTCGCGCCCGCCTGGATCTGGTTGAAGCCCTGGGCGTAAGCGACGACCTTCGACGCGTACAGCGCCTGCTCGACGTCGTCGGCGAAGCGCTCCAGCGAGGCACCCGACAGCGGGGCGGCCGAAGGACCGCCGAGACCGCGGGCCGCCGCCCGCAGCGACTTGGACCCGGACAGCGAACGCGCGAAGACGGCTTCGGCGATGCCCGAGATCGGGACACCCAGGTCGAGGCCGATCTGCACCGTCCAGCGGCCGGTGCCCTTCTGCTCGGCGGCGTCCTCGACGACGTCGACGAACGGCTTGCCGGTCGCCTTGTCGACGTGGGCCAGCACGTCGGCGGTGATCTCGATCAGGTACGAGTCCAGCCGTCCGGTGTTCCACGTGCGGAACACGTCGGCGATCTCGGCGGGTGCGTAACCGCCCGCGTGCCGGAGCAGGTCGAACGACTCCGCGATCAGCTGCATGTCGGCGTACTCGATGCCGTTGTGCACCATCTTGACGAAGTGGCCGGCGCCGTCCGCGCCGATGTGCGTGCAGCACGGCTCGCCGTCGACCTTCGCCGAGATGTCCTCGAACAGCGGGCCGAGCGACTCGTACGACTCCTTCGAGCCGCCGGGCATGATGCTCGGCCCGTGCAGCGCGCCTTCCTCGCCGCCGGAGACGCCGCTGCCGACGAAGTGCAGGCCACGCTCGCGCAGCGCCTTCTCGCGGCGGCGCGTGTCGGCGAAGTGCGCGTTGCCGGCGTCGATGATCACGTCGCCCTCTTCGAGCAGCGGCGCGAACTCCTCGATGACGGCGTCCGTCGGGCCGCCCGCCTTGACCATGATCACGACCTGGCGGGGCCGCTCCAGCGCGTCGACGAAGTCCTGCGCGGAGTACGCCGGGATGAAGTCGCCCTCGTCGCCGAACTGCTCCACCAGCGCGCGGGTCCGCTCCTCGGACCGGTTGTGCAGGGCCACCGTGTGGCCGTGCCGGGCCAGGTTCCGGGCCAGGTTGCGGCCCATGACCGCCAGGCCGGTGACCCCGATGCTCGCCTTCTTGCTCATCCGAATCCTTCCGAAGAACTCTCTCGATTCAGACCCTAGTCCGATCGACGCCTCAAGGGAGGCCACGGAGGAGCAGCTCACTCAGTTCAGGAGAAGCAGCGGATCGGGCCTTTGTTGTAGGCGAGCATGTCCGTGATGGCCGCGACCAGGTCGATCTGCGCACCCCACTCGGCGCCGTCCAGCTCGGCGTACGCCCGGTGCAGGTTCCCCGGCAGCCGCTCCTGCTCGCTCAGCGACGCGAACTCGCCGAGGTCGGCTTCCTTCGCGGCCTCCAGCGGCGACAGCCCGGCAGCCTTCCCGCGCTCGGCGGTCTGCTGGACGAAGGCGAGGTACCGGTCGACGGTGTCCACCACGTCGAGCCCGCACGGGCCACCGTGGCCGGGCAGGATCACCTCCGGCTCGAGTTCGCGGATCACGTCGAGCCCGGCGCGCCAGCCGGCCAAGGAACCCATCAGCGCGAACGGACTGCCGCCGTGGAACACCAGGTCACCGGCGTAGAGCACGCGCTGCTCCGGCAGCCAGACGAGCACGTCGTTGGTCGTGTGGGCCGCGTGGCCGGGGTGGATCAGCTCGAGGGTGACGTCGCCGGCGTGCACGGTCAGCCGGTCGTCGAACACGACCTCCGGCGGCCGCGACTCGAGCTCGCCCCAGTCGTTGCCGACGAAGATGCCGTCGAACGTCTGGATGCCCTCCGCGACCATCAGCTCGCGCGTCTTGCGGTGGCCGATGATCGTCGCGCCCGCGACCAGGTAGTTGCCGTTGGTGTGATCACCGTGGTGGTGGGTGTTCACCAGCGTCGTCACCGGGCCGCCGGTCGCGGCTTCGACCGTCTCCAGCAGCGCGCGCGTGCGCTGCTCGGTCGAGCAGGTGTCGATCAGCACGGTGTGGTCGCCGGCGTCGACGAACCCGCAGTTGTTGATGTACCAGGAGCCGTCCGGCTGGACGTAGCCGTGGACCTGGTCGGCCAGCCGGGTGACGGCGGCGGCGGAGGGGGAGCGATCGGTCACGCGGCCACTATGCCCGAGACGGGGCTCCGCCGGTTGGCGGAATAATTCGGAATTTCACTGGTCCAGGCGAGTGATAGCGCAGGTGACTGGCATTCTGCGGCGTTTCCTGGAACGCTGCGCGGTGTCATCATCGAGATCCGCAAGGTGAAGCACTAACCTGGGTGGGTTCGATAGTTCGCGTGCGACGGCGGCCGGTGGCCGTCGTCGCTTGGTAGTGGTCCGGGAGAGCAGGGCGATGGCCAGCACCGTCACCTCGCGCCGGAAGCAGCTCGGGAACGAGCTCCGGCATGCCCGCACCGCGGCGCGGATGACACAGCAGCAGGTCGCCGAGGTCCTCGGCTGCACCCAGGGCAAGGTCAACAAGATCGAGTCCGGTGCCGTCGGGGTGAAGCTCGGGGATGTGCGATCCATGCTGAACGCATTCGGGATCAACGGCGAAGAAGCCGACACGCTGATGAACCTGGCGCGGGCCGCCGCCGGGCAGCGCGGCCACTGGTCCGGCTACCGCTCGGTGGTGCCGCACTGGTTCCGCACCTTCACCGACCTGGAACCCGCGGCCGCGGAGATCCTCACCTGGCACGGTGAGCGCATCCCGGGCCCGCTGCAGTCCGAGCACTACATGCTCAAGCAGTTCACCGAGGCCGGCGCGACGGACGTGACGTCGCTGGTCCGCAACCGGCTCGACCGCAAGGCGGTGTTCGAGCAGCAGCAGCCGCCCTACTACCGCTTCATCATCAGCGAAGGCGCGCTGCGGCGGGCACCCGGCGGGTACGCGCCCGCGGTGATGCTCGACCAGGTCGAGCACTTGCTCTCCCTGGAGAAGCACCCGCGGGTCTACGTGCACGTACTGCCGTTCGGCGCGCGGCTGGCCGCGGTGCCCAACGACTTCACGATCATGCGGTTCCCGGACCGCACGCGCGACTTCGTCTACATCGAGCACTCCGCCGGCGGGCTGTACCTCGACGACGTCAAGGACTTCAACATCTTCGTCGACTCGTGGGACCGGCTGCGTGGAGCGGCGCTGGAGCGGCAGGAGACCCGGCAGTTCCTGAAGGAGCTCGCGGAGGGTTACCGCGCCCAGATGCAGCAGCTCCAATAGGGCGAATGGCGGCCTGAACTGTCCCGGGCCGTGAACAACTTTCGGTAGAGTCACTCTGTTGCGCCCGAATCCACCGGAAGTGCCGCCCGAAGGGGACGTCGTGGACCCCGACTTCCTTCCCGATGTCATCGATCTCGACCGCCCGAACATCGCGCGGATCTACGACTGGGCCCTGGGCGGCACCGCGAATTGGGCGATCGACCGGCAGTACGGCGAGCAGGCGGTGCAGGCGTTCCCGCTGGCGAAGGCCCTCGCCCGCGGCAACCGGGACTTCCTCGGCCGGGCCGTGCGCTACTGCCTCGCCGAGGGCATCACGCAGTTCCTCGACCTCGGCTCCGGCATCCCGACCGCGGGCAACGTGCACGAGGTCGCCGACGACTACGCCGACGACAGCCGGTGCGTCTACGTCGACCACGAACCCGTGGCCGTCGCGCACGGGCGGATGCTGCTCGACGAAGCCGGCGACCCCGAGCGCCACGCCGTGCTGCACGCCGACCTGCGGGACGCCGAAGAAGTCTGGGAAGCCGCGCTCGCCACCGGCGTGCTCGACCCGGACCGGCCGATCTGCCTGCTGACCGTGGCGGTGCTGCACTTCCTGCCGGACGTCACCGGCGTCCGCCAAGCCATCCGCGACTACCGGACGCTCCTGGCGCCGGGGTCTGCGTACGTGCTTTCGCACGCGACCGAATCCGGCGTCGAAGGCGAAGAGCTGGAGCAGATCCGGAAACTCGTGAAGCTGTCCGAACGGTCGAGCTCGCCCGCGGTTTCCCGGTCCCTCGACGAGATCGCCGCGTTCTTCGGTACCTTCGACGTCGTCGAGCCCGGGATCGTGCCTGTGGGAGAGTGGCGCCCGGAGCCCGGCGCCGCCACGGTCCCCCTCGCGAGCGTGGTCGGCGGTGTCGGCCGCAAGCCTGGAGGACGCAATGACGACGCAGGACCCCGAAGCCCCTGAAGGCGTGGACCTCGACCGGCCGAACGCGGCCCGCATCTACGACTGGTTCCTCGGCGGCGACGCCAACTGGGCCATCGACCGCCAGTTCGGGGAGCAGGCGGTCAAGACGTTCCCGATGATCAAGACCGTCGCGCGCGCCGGCCGCGACTTCCTCGGCCGCGGGGTGCGGTACCTGGCGCGCAACGGTATCGACCAGTTCCTCGACCTCGGCTCCGGCGTCCCGACGGTCGGCAACGTCCACGAGGTCGCCACGGACGTGAACCCGGACGCGCGGTGCGTGTACGTCGACAACGAGCCGGTCGCGGTCGCCCACTCCCAGATCCTGCTGGAGCAGGAGGGTGTCGCGGGCCGGCACGCGGTGCTGCAGGGCGACCTGCGCGACCCGGCCGACATCTGGAAGCGCGCGCTCGACACCGGCGTCCTCGACCCGAACCGCCCGATCGGCCTGATCATGGTCGGCGTCCTGTACTTCCTCGGCGCCGACGAGCCGGTGGCCGAGACCATCCGGAAGTACCTGTCGCTGCTGCCGGCCGGCTCGTACTTCCTGTCCTCGCACCTGACGAGCGACGGCTTGGAGGAGATGGCCGACGCGGACAGCCGCGAGAAGATCATGAAGCAGTACAACCAGTCCAGCACGCCGCTGCACCTGCGCACGCGCGCGGAGTTCACGTCGTTCTTCGAGGGGCTGGAGCTGGTCGAGCCGGGCATCGTCTACCTGCCGGAGTGGCACCCGGAGGAGATCGAGTCCCGGGCGACCAGGAAGCTCGCGAACGACCCGGCGTTCGTCGGCCACCTCTGCGGCCTCGGCCGCAAGCCGTGACGGCGGCCGCCTACGACGCTATCGCCGTCCAGTACGCGGAATTCGCCGCCGAGGCCTGGGACAAGCACGCGCTGGAGCGGGCGGTGTGGGCGGCGTTCGCGGATTCCGTCCGCGGGCGCGGCCCGGTCGCCGACCTGGGCTGCGGCCCCGGCCACCTGACGGCGCACCTGCGTTCGCTGGGGCTCGACGCGTTCGGCGTCGACCTGTCCCCGGCGATGATCTCGCTCGCCCGGGCCGCCCATCCGGACCTGCGGTTCGAGGTGGGCTCGATGGCGGCGCTGGACCTCCCGGACGCGTCGCTCGCCGGGATCCTGTCGTGGTACTCGCTGATCCACACGCCGCCGGTGGAGGTGCCGGGCTACTTCGCGGAATTCGCCCGAATGTCGGCGTCCGGCGGTCACGTTCTGTTGGGGTGCTTCGAATCCGGCGGCGGCCCGCTGACGCCGTTCGACCACAAGGTGACGACGGCCTACAGCTGGCCGCTGGACGAACTGGCCGGATTCGCCGCCGCGGCGGGGCTCCTGGAGGTGGGCCGGGTGTACCGCGAGCCGGGCGCGGGGGAGCGCCCGATGCGGCACGGCTGCCTGTTGCTCCGGAAACCGTAGCCACGAACGAAAAGAGCCCCGGTTCCGTCAGGGAGCCGGGGCTGTTTCGTGCTGGTACGGCGGTTCAGGCGCGCGAACCGATGCGGCCGCCGCGCATCAGCGGCGTCAGGTCGATCGCGGCTTCCAGCGGGCGGGTCGTGCGAACCCCGTCGGCGTGGCGCCGCAGCGGGAGGTCCTGGTCCGTCGCCCAGGTCGTGGTCTTGCGAAGCGGCGCCTGGATCAGGCTGAAGCCGAAGCGGTTCCGCAGTTCGTTCCCGATGCCCCGGCGGCCACGGTGTTCTTCGTCCTCGCGGCAGAAGAGCGAGTTCACCCGGACGGCCATGTCGTCTACACCCCCAACTCTCGTCGCGGTGCTTCGGCGCCCTGGTGGGAAAACGCTTCCGCACCTCTGGTCCGGACCAGCTCGGTCGCGGCCGTGGCGGCTGCGCGTCCGAAGACGGCGAGCCTGGTCACGGCGAGCGCGCCGGGTGGCGCACTGTCCTCGACGATCACGCTGTTCCTCCCCCATGAGGTCCTGCGATGGCTTGGCTTTGGTTTGGTTCCGGCGCTGGTCGTGCGAACACTTCGGCCCGTCTCGACGACCGCCCGCCGCGAGCAGGCAGTCATTCACCGACACCAGCGCCCCGGCCGATGCGATTAATCCTACTCCTGGAATAATCTTCATGTCGAGGCCGTACTCAGTTGATCACCCGCTTGGCCCTGTGGCTTGCTCCATTGAGACACTGAGTAGCCGGGAGCGGGTGCCTTCGACCAGGTCACGACCGCGCCGCCCAACGATCCTCGGAGGTACGACCCATGGCGGATTATCCGTCGTTCGCGGATTACGATCCGAACACGGCCGTGACCCTGTTCGAAGAGGCCGCCTGGGAGAAGTCGTTCGCCAGCGAGCCCAACGGCGGCAGCTGCGTCGAGGTCAACCTGGGCTCCGAAGGCCTGATCGGCGTCCGCGACACCAAGCTCGCGACCAGCCCCGTCTTCGTGTTCGACACCGCCGAGTGGGAAGCGTTCCTGATCGCCGTCAAGGCCGGGCAGTTCGACCTGCCCGCTTGATCGCCCGTGCCGCGGAAGACAAATGGTGAAGGCCCCCTTCCCCGCTCTCTACGGTGAAGGAGGCCTTCGCGACCGCCCGAATACGTCCGGACGCTCAATGTGAGGGGAATCTCACCCGATTGCCGGAAGCTCCCCGCCGCGCAGCCGGCCGCGGGTCCGGCGCCAGGCCACCACGATGAGCACCACCAGGCCGATCAGCGGCAGCGTGCTGATCGCCCAGCTCAGGCCCATCGGCGGCCCCGGCTGTTCCAGCACCGGCAGCGCGCGCAGCTCGCCGGTGCCGGAGCCGGCGGGGCCGTTGACCGCGAAGCGGAACGTCCAGTCACCCGGCCGCGGCATCGAGCGGACGTCGAGGCCCCACACGTCGAGTTTGCGCGGGTGCCGGACCAGCGGCTGCTTCCGGTTCTGCCCGCCTTCCGGGTTGACCATGGTGAGCGTGCCGGACTTGCCCTCGATCCCGCCGTCGGGGATGAAGGTGAAGTCCAGCGACTGCATGGCTTTCAGCGGCCAGGTGCTGAACCCGACGGTTAGCCCGTACGGCCCGGCCTGCACCCGTTCGGTGTGCACGATGTTGACCGGCTCGTAGGCGTTCGCCGGTGCCGCGGTGGCGAACAGCAGTCCGGCTACAGCGGCCAAGGCCAGCACAACCCGCCTTATGGGGGTTCCGGGTGGCGGAGCCCCCGGCCGGAGCGGAGCTCCGGATGACATTGTCTTACGCATCAGCGGTTTCCCCCTTCTTCGCGGGCGCCAGCAGGCAGAGCATCCCGCCGAACCGCCACCCGGCGAACCCGCCGAGCAGCCCCAGCGCCGCGCTGAGCACGGCGGTCGTCATCAGGTACCAGGCCGGCGGCAGGTGCGCGCCGGTGTAGAGCAGGAAGCGCTGGACCGGCAGGCTCAGGCCGAGCAGCAGCCCGGCGATCCCACCGGCGACCACGGACACCCGGCCCGGGCGCCACCCCCGGCGCCGGCCGGCGAGGTACACCAGTTCCATCAGCGCGGCCACCGGCAGCAGCGCCATCGGCGTCAGCGACGGCATCGCCGGCACACCGGAAACCGCGTCCCGCATCGGCAGGCCGACCAGGTCGGCGTACGCCTGCGCGGCCCACGGCGAGAACCACCAGAACACCGCCTGCACGACCGCGACCAGCGCCGCGGTGCCCACCGCGCCGCCCGGACGGCGGAAGAACCCGGCCCCCACGGCGACCAGCAGCACCGCCATCATCGCCGTCCCGATCGCGACGGCGTCGGCGTAGTCGTCCGGCACCTGCTGCAACCCGAGCGCCAGCACCGGCCCGAAGGTGAGCAGCACGGTCAGCGACGCCAGCGTGCCGAGCCGGCCCCAGCGGTGCTCACGCGCCGCGGCGAACACCGCGGTCGTGCCGATGAGCGACACCGTGATCGACAGCAGCAGCCCGATGTGCGGCGGCGAGTCGATGACCGCGTCGAAGCCGTAGAGTCCGTGCCACCACTGGTCCCACAGGCCGTACAGCAGGAACGTCGCCGCGCCGACCCCGGAGACCAGGTAGCCCAGCGGGGCCGCGAACGTCCGGCCGAACACGTTGACCACGCGGCCGCCGATCCGCGGGTCGACCGGCCGTCCCGCGCGCCGCGCCGCCGTCGTCAGCAGCACGACGGCGAGGCTCGCCAGGCCGACGACCGCGCTGCCCGCGTACAGGAACAGGTGCGGCAGCGTGAAGAACGTGTCCGGCCCGACGTCGTCGTGCCACTGGATGTCCCAGGTGAGCCCGACCAGCGACAGCAGGGACCCGCCGAGCACGACGTTCGCCGGCAGCAACCCCGTTCGCGCCTGTTTCGTCACCGACGTGCTGCGCACGCCGGATGCGGTGAGATCCATTCCCCCTCCTTCTACTTGACCAACACGGGAAAGACGACCTGCGCGGGCCCGCCGGGTCCGCGCAGCGAAACGGTGATCTCCCACTGCCCGGCCATCGGCAGCCCGACGTCCGCGGCGCGGAAGTGGCCGGGCCCGTCCGGCCCGGCGGGCACCGGCGCGAGCGCGTGCCCCATCTGCGCCATGACCGGCGCGACCGTGACGGCTTCGGGCGCGGGCCCGGCCACCGCCACCGCGAACGTGTTGCCGCCGATGCGTGGCTGGTCCGCGGAGAACTGGACGGTGTACGGGCCCGAAACCGCCTGCTGCGTGGTGGAGTCCGCGCCCTTGCCGCCCCACAGCAACCAGGCGGCACCGGCCGCGGCGACCAGCGCGACGAGGGCGATCAGCAACGTCGGGCGTTTCATCGGGCGGCTCCTGTCGTCGGGACGTCGACCACGGCGGGGACGGTGAGCACCTGATAACCGCGTTCGGCCTGCAGCCAGATCCGGTACCGGCCGGGCTCGGCGAAGGTGTAGGTGAAGCTGACGTCCGGGCCGTACGCGGCGACCGTCTCATCAGGACGGTCGAGCTGGCCCGCGACCGGCGGGACCATCGCGTGGACGTGCGCCCACGTCGGGGCCTTGGCGGCGCCTTCGCCGGCGGGGCCGGTGAACGGCCCGGTGACGATCAGGTGGCCGAGCATGCCCAGCCACGGCTGGAGGTCCTGGGCGGGGAAGTGCGCGGTGATGGTGGTGGGCGTCCCCGGGCTGATCGTGAGGTCGACCGGGGTGCCGTCGATGGTCCGCGGTCCGGGCCCAGGTGGTTCGGGTGCGGGAGCCGCGCTGCCCTTCATGTCCACAGTGGACCGGGCGAGCTGGACCCCGCCGCCGCGTCGGGCCAGTTCCGCGGCGACGGCGTACGTGCCCGCTTCCGGATCGGCGAGGCGGACCCGGTAGTCGCCGGGGCCGACGCGCACCGGGTGCAGGTGGCTCAGCCGGCCGGACGGCGAGACCAGTACCAGATGCACGAGCGCGTTGTCGTGGACCAGCAGGTCGTCGACCGGGCGGCCGGTGGCGCCGTCGGTGAGCCGCAGCTTCAGGTCGCCCTGCCGGGCTTCGACGGCGAGGTTCACCGGCGGTCGTGAGTAATCCACTGTGGACAGCCGCGCGTTCGCGTACGGATCGGTGACGTTGTCGAACGTCGGGTCCAGCTGACTGCCGGGCGCGGGCGGCGGGGGAGTGCTCGCCGACAGCAGCGCGCCGGTGACGGCGACGGCGAGCGCGGCGACCACGCCGGCGCCCGGGATGAGCGCGTACGCGGTCCGCCGGGCCCGCACCCCGACGAGCAGGGCGATGAGCAGGAACGCGCCGGCGGCGACGAAGCCACCGTAGGTCGCCTTCTCCCACGGCGGCACCACCCGCGCGGGCACGATGAACGGGATGGTGGCTCTTGGCCCGGCGCCATCATCCAGCGAAAGTTCCCACGGTCCCGGTTTGTCGACTTGGAGATTTCCCGCGTAGACACCGGGGGTGGCGCCGAGGACCACGTCGGCGCGCGAACTCGGGACCCCGCCGGCCGCGACGGCCAGGTGCAGCGTGCCGGGCGCGGTGCCCTGGTGCGTCACGACGTCCACCCGCAGCGGCGACGGTGTCGTGTCGACGCGGCGGATGATCACGGTCAGCTCGCGGGCGCCGAGGGTCTGGGCGACCTGGATGTCGGCGCCGGCCGGTGCGCCGTCGGCGTGCGCGGTGCCGCTGCCGGCCGCGATCCCCAGTACGGCCAGCAGTATCAGCAGCGCTGCTTTCGATTTGCTCCCCATTGTGGGACGAACCTAACCGGCGGGACCGGTGGCGCGCGTCACGGCGGCGAGGGAACTCCGGTCCCCGGTTCGGGGGACTTCAAGCCCCGGGAGTCTCAGGGGCGGAGGAATTTCCGCAGGTGGGCGACCACTTCGGCGGGTTGCTCTTCGGGGAGGAAGTGGCCGCACTCGGCGAGCGCTTCGCCGGTGACGTCGTCGGCGTACTCCCGCCAGATCTCGAGCGCCGGGAGCGTGCCGATCAGGCCGTTGGCGCCCCAGAGGGCGAGGAGTGGCTGGGTGACGCGCTTTCCGGCTTCGAAGTCGGCGTCGTCGAGTTCGGCGTCGTCGGGGAAGGAGGCGCGGTAGTCGTCGAAACCGGCCCGGAGCGCGCCCGGCTGGGAGAAGGCGCGGACGTACTCGGCCTGCGCGTGGGCGTCGAGCGCGTGGCGCTGGTAGGTCCACCGTTCGAAGAAGTAGCCGAGGTAGGCGGCGATGTTCGGCCCGGCCAGGAGTTCCGGCAGGTCGGGCTGGAGGTGGAAGAGCCAGTGCCAGGACGGCTTCGCGATGACGTCGAGCCGCTGCCACATCGCGCGGGTGGGCACGATGTCGAACACGGCGAGGCGGTCGACCTGGTCCGGGTGGTCGAGGGCCCAGCGGTGGGCGACGCGGCCGCCGCGGTCGTGGCCGGAGACGGCCGTCTTGGCGAAGCCCAGGTGGTCGGCGAGGGCGGCGACGTCGGCGGCCATCGTGCGCTTGTCGTAGCCGGACTGGGGTTTGTCGCTGCGGCCGTAGCCGCGCAGGTCGGGGGCGATCACGGTGTGCGTCTCGGCGAGGGGCGCCATGACCTCGCGCCAGCAGTGCGACGTCTGCGGCCAGCCGTGGAGCAGGAACAGCGGCGGGCCGTCGCCGGCTCGCCGGTAGTGCATCCGGATGCCGTTCACGGTGGCCATGCTTTCTAACCGGTTCATGGGGTTAGACGGTACCGCTGCTTCTAACTGTCTTCAAGGGTTAGAGTGAGGGTCATGGAATGGGTCTTCGACGGCGGACGGCCGTGCCTCGACCTCGTCAACACGAAGCGCAGCCGGCACGAAGGGGGGGTGGAGCTGCTGACCGGCCCGGACGCGCTGGCCGAGTGGCTTTCGCTGGCCGGGTTGACGACGGGCCCGGTGCCGGTGACGGCGGGCAACGTGCTGGCGGCGAAGGCGCTGCGGGAGGCGATCGACCGGGTGCTGCTGCCGCCGGAGGATCTGTCTCGGATGGACGTCGAGCTGGTCAACAACGCGGCGGCCTCGGCCCCGGCGCCCCCACCGCGCCTGGCGCTGGTGGGTGGCGTGCTGCGCCGGGAGGTCCCGGCCCCGAAGGACCCGGTGGCGGCGGCGTTCGCGGCCTTGGCGGCGGACGCGATCGACCTCGCCACGAGCGACGCGGAAGTCCGCATCTGCGCGGCCGACGACTGCGGCCAGCGCTTCTGCGACGCCTCACCCCGCCGAAACCGCCAGTGGTGCTCGATGGCCCGCTGCGGAAACCGCGCCAAGGCCCGCGCGCACTACGCCCGAACCCTCACCCGCGACTAACGCCCGCGAGGACACCGCCGTGTCGACCCCCCAATCACGCGAGTTGACCCTCTAATCACGCGAGTTGACCCTCTAATCACGTGAGTTGACCCTTCAATCACGCGAGATGCCCGCCCAGTCACGCGAGTTGACCCCCCAATCACGCGAGTTGACCCCCCAATCACGCGAGATGCCCGCCCAGTCACGCGAGTTGCCCGCCCAGTCACGCGAGTTGCCCGCCAAGTCACGCAAGATGCCTGCCCAATCACGCGAGTTGCGCTCCCAATCACGCGAGTTGCCCGCCCAGTCACGCGAGTTGACCCTTCAGCCACGCGAGTCGGCGCTCCAATCACGCGAGTTGACCTTTCAATCACGCGAGATGACCCTCCGTTCACGCGAGATCGCTCGGCAATCACGCGGGTCGACCCGCCGCGGTCAGAGCCGGGGCTGCGCGCCCGGCCCGTCGCCGCGGACCAAGGCCCGATACACCTTCGGGTGCGCGCGCAGCCACACGTTGAGCTTCCCGACCCACCGCATGGGCGCCGTCCGCACCCAGGCCGGGATCGGCGTGCTCGCGATCCGCACACACCCCGAAAACCGCTCGAACCGCCGCTGGTCCGCATCCGTCCACTGTAGATCAAGCGTTTCCCGCAACGACGGCGGCAAAGTGGCCCGCACCAAGAACATCTGCCCCCGCTGCAAGCCGCGCCACCACGAATCCGGCAGCCCCTTCACCGGCTTCGGCACCGTCCGGATCGTCTCGAGGAGTGTTTCGATCGTGGCGTTCGTCCCGAACCCCGCCACCATCGCGTCGTAGTACCGCTCGAATTCCGCCCAATCCCGCGGCAGATCCCGCTCCCGGACCCCGAGCACCCGCCCGATGTCGCGCATCTGCGCGTAATACTCCGAAAGCTCCGATGTGGACAGTGACCGCCCGAAGAACCGTTGTGCGTCAACCGGTGCCTTCACCAGGGTCGCGTGCACCCACGCGTACGCCGCGGGGTCGAGCGCGCTGTAGCGCCGGCCGTCCGAGATGCCCGTGAACGTCCGGTGCAACGCACGCAACCGGGCGGCCTCCACCCGTGCCCCGGACTCGCCGCCGTAGACGTAGATCGACAGCGACGCGACCGTCCGCATGAGCCGCGTCCAAGGATCCGCCGCGTAGTCCGAATGGTCCCGCACGCCCGCCGCGACGACCGGGTGCGCCACCTGCAGCACCAGCACCTGCTCGGCCAGCAGCGCGTCGCGGAAGTCGCCGAAGTACTTCCACGCCGCCGTGCCGCGGACGACCGGCCGCGCCATCAAGCTCCGCGGAGCAGCATCATCAGGGGCTCGGCCACCGGGGTGTCCGTCTCGCCGGTCGCGAGCCGCCGCAGCTGCAACCCCGCGATCAGCGCCACCACCGGACCGGCCAGCCGGGCAGGCTCCGGGACGCCCAACGCCTCCAGGATCGTCACGGCCAGCTCGTCGTACGCCGCGAAGCAGCGCGAAGAAGCTTCGTGCAGCTCGGGATCGCGGGCGGACTGGAGGTACAGCTCGTGCGCGCCGAGCTCGTCGGCGCCGAACGGCAGCTGGGCGATGACGTGCTCGACGACCGAAGCCGCCTGCTCGAGACTGAGACCCGCCGCGCGGTAGCCGTCGACGATCGCGCCGAGTTTCGCCGTCTCCTCCTCGGCGAACATCAGCATCGCCTCGCGCAGCAACGCCGTCTGGCTCGCGAAGTGGTAGGTCAGCGTGCCGAGCGAGACACCGGCGGCGGCGACGATCCGGCGGTTCGTCAGCCCGCCGACGCCGTGTTCGCCGACGACGGTCAGCGCGCCGCGCAGGATGGCGTCCCGGGTGCTTACCAGCTTGTCTCGGGATGCCGCTCCGGCCACCGTTCGACCTCTTCCAGTTGCGCGGCAAGCGAAATCAGCCGCTCCTCGGCGTGCGACGGGCCGAGCAGCTGGGCCCCGAGCGGGAGCCCGCCGGCCGTGAGCCCGGCCGGGACGTTGACCCCCGGCCAGCCCAGCACGTTCCACGGCCAAGCGTACGGGCAGGCGGCGATCATGGCCTGGTCGGTCTCCCAGCCGGACAGCCCGTCGAACGTGCCGACCGGCGGCGGCGGGGTCGCGGTGGTCGGGGTGAGGAGCACGTCGACGCGGCCGAACACCGAGCCGATCCGCCGGTGCAGGCCCGGCTCGAGGGCGCGGGCGAGCCGCAGCGCGGGCCCGGCCAGGAACCGGCCGTGGCCGGCGTTGCTGCGCGTGCGCGGGTCGAGCCCGGTGCGGTCCGGCACCCGCAGCGTCCAGTCGCGGACGCCGGTGAGCGAACGCGGCAGGAACGTCAGCCCGATCAGCCCGTAGTCCGGCTCGATCTCGACGATTTCGTGACCCAGCCCGGCGAGGGACTCGGCGAGCCGCCGCACGGAAGCTTCGACGACCGGGTCGAGCCGGGTCTTGGTGGCGGTGAACGGGATCCGCGTCGACAGCCCGATCCGCAGCTTCCCCGGCTCGCGCGCGGCGGCCGCGCGGAACACCCCGGGTGTCCCCGCCGCGGCGTCGAGCAGCAGGGCGGCGTCTTCGGTCGTGCGGGCCAGCGGGCCGAGCACGGTCAGGCCGTGGAACAGCTCGCCGTCGGTCGGGATACGGCCGCGCTGGGGCTTGATGCCGACGAGCCCGGTCCACGCGGCCGGGATGCGCACTGAGCCGGCGCCGTCGGACCCGAGCGCGGCCGCGATGACCCCCGACGCCACCGCGGCCGCGCTCCCGCCCGAAGAACCCCCGGGGGTGTGGCCGGGGTGCCACGGGTTGCGCGTCACGCCGAAGGCCGGGCCCTCGGTGAACGGCCACTGGCCCAGCTCGGGGGTGTTCGTCTTGCCGATGATCACAGCTCCGGCCTCGCGCAGCAGCGCGACCGCGGGCGCGTCGGCCGTCGCGCACGGGAATTCGCCGGGGCAGCCGAAGGACGTGGGCAGGCCGGTGAGGTCGACGTCGTCCTTGATCGCGACCGGCACGCCGAGCAGTGGCGCCCGGTCCCCGGCGGCCAGGCGCAGGTCGGCCTCGGCGGCTTCGCGGCGGGCCTCGTCGTCACGCAGGTGGCGGAACGCGTTGAGCGTCGCCTGGCTGGCGTGGGCGCGTCCGAGCGCGGCCGCGGTGAGCTCGGCGGAGGTGACGTCGCCCGCGGCGAGCCGCGCGGCCTGGGCGGCGAGGCCCGTGAAGTCGAGGCTCATAGCGGTCATGGCGGCCCCCGAAGGTTCTCGTTCGTTCGAACGAACGTTACCGGATACCGACGGTTTCCGGCTACTCCTCGATGAGTTTTCGGCCGCCCGGACGTCTACCCGGTCAAACGACTACGTGAGGAGATTCCATGGCCACGGTGCACGCGGGCATGAGCATGTCGCTGGACGGTTTCGTCGCCGACCGCCACGGCGGCACGGCCCGGCTGTCCGGCCCCGCCGCGTCGAACGGCAGCGAGTGGATGACCGACCTGATCCAGGAGACCGGCGCGGTCGTCCTCGGCCGCCGGACGTTCGCGATGGCCGAGGACCCGGACTGGTACGTCGGCAACTACGAGTTCCAGGTGCCGATCTTCGTCGTCACCCACACACCGCCGGCCACGCTGCCCGCGCAGGACGAGCACCTCACCTTCACCTTCGTGACCGACGGGGTCGCGTCGGCGGTCGAGCAGGCGAAGGTGGCCGCGGGGGACCGGGCGGTCAAGGTGATCGGCGCGAGCATGGTCCGGCAGGCCGTGCGGGCCCGGCTGGCCGACGAGTTGCACGTCCAGATCGCTCCGGTGCTGCTGGGTGCCGGGCTGCCGTTGTTCGGCGACCCCGATCTCGACGGCGTCGCGCTGCGTCGGCTCGGCGTGCGTGAAGTCGGGCCGCACACGGAACTCCGCTTCGCGGTGCTTAACCCCCTATAGTGGTTAGAAAGCCGAGCCTGGAGGGCCGATGCCGTTCGACTTCGCCGGATTCCCCGACGCCGCGCTGGCCGCGGTACCCCGCGTCGACCTGGGTGGCTGGCCGACGCCGCTGCACGAAGCGCCGCGGCTCGCCGAAGCCCTCGGCCTGCGGAACCTCTGGCTCAAGCGCGACGACGTGCACCCCCTCGGCGCCGGGGGCAACAAGCTCCGCAAGCTGGAGTACCACCTGGGTGCGGCCAAGGAAGCCGGCGCGGACACCGTGCTCACCTTCGGCGCGCTCCAGACCAACCACGGCCGCCAGACCGCCGCCGCGTGCGCGAAGCTCGGCCTGCGCTGCGAACTCGTGCTCACCGCCAAGGTCCCGCGCGACGGCGAGGCGTACGAACGCGGCGGCAACCTGCCCCTCGACCGGCTCTTCGGCGCGACCGTCCACGTCTGCGCCGACGGCGAGGAAACCGGCCGCACCTACGACCGCCTGGTCGCCGAAGCCGCCGCCGAGGGCCGGAAGGTCGCGACGATCCCAGTCGGCGGCTCCAACGCCCTCGGCGCTCTCGGCTACGTCCGCGCCACCCACGAACTGGCGAAACAGCTGGAAGAACGCGGCATCGAGCGGGCCCACCTGGTCGTCCCGCACGCCAGCGGCGGCACCGCGGCCGGTGTCGCGCTGGGTACCGCGCTCCTCAAAAACCTGGGCGTCGGCATCGCCTGCGTCAGCCACCCGCTCGACGAGGCCACGGAAAACCTCCGCGACCTCGTCGACGGCGCGGCCGAGCTCCTCGGCGTGGAGCCGCCGCCGCTCGCCCACACGAGAATGGGCGATTCCACGCTCGGCCCCGGTTACGGCATCCCGACCGACGCGGTCTGGAACGCCCTACGGCTCTTCGGTCGCACCGAGGGCGTGGTGCTCGATCCGGTCTACACCGGCAAAGTGGCCGCCGCGCTGATCGAATGGGCGGCCCACTTCGCCCCGGACGACCACGTGGTGTTCCTGCACACCGGCGGCATGCCCGGCCTGTACGGCTACACGCCCGAATTCGCGGCGGCCGTCGAAGGCTGATTCCAGCCGGGTCGCCAGCCACAGCAGCGTGCCCAGCAGCACGACGTCGGCGAGCAGCAGCAGCCGCTGCATGACGCCGATCGGGAAGGCGTCGGAGATCTCGCGGAACGGCGTCACACCGGCCTCGCTCAGCCGCACGAACACGAAGCTCAGGGCGAAGAGCGCGAACGCCCCCGCGCTCAGCCGGATCGCCCGCACCAGCGCGACGCGCTCGGGCCGTCCCCGCAGCGGCTCCAGCAGCGAGATCGCCGCGCCGGGCAGGCTGCAGAACGCGACCAGGCACGCGTAGAGGTGGATCTCGCCGCTCACCGGGTCCGGCGCCTCGGGGTAGCTGGCCGGGAAGATCGCGGCCGCGGCCATCCCGAGCGCCCACAACGCGAGCAGCAGCCGGGTCGTCCGCGACAGCGGCACCCCGGCGACCTGCAGCGCACCGAGCACCGCGAGCGACCCGATGGCCAGCGAGAGCACGCTCGCCCCGAGCAGCCCTTCGCCGCGGTCGGTCACCGTGTAGCTCGACAACGTGTCGTACACCGGGTTGCGCGAGCTGACCACGTGCAGCACCACGGCCGTGAACAGGCCCCACCCGATCGCACCCAGCGCCACGAGCCGCCACGGTCTCGTCCGCTTCCCCGCTTCTGTCCCCATGCGCCCAGGGTCTCGGGAAACGCGACCGTCGTGATCAGGGAAGACCCTGAATAACCCCCTGATTGAAATCCACGAGGACGAGCGCCTGGTCGTCGTGCCGCTTGGGCCGGGGCCAGCGTTCGCCGTCCGGATCCTGCTTTTCGGCGGTGCGGACGGCGTCCAGCACGGCGTCGGGCCCGTCCGCGCGGGTGACCGCCAGGACCTCACGCCAGCCGAAGAGCTCGTACTGGTCGACGCCGATGGACACGCCGTCGCTGGCGAGCAGCACCGCATCGACGTCGGCTCGCCGCCAGCTGCGCCGGACCGAGTGCGCGGCGGCGCCCGGGTCGGCTTCGGCGACCCAGAAGCCGTCGTGGGCGTTGCGCCGGCGCCGGACGTCGGCGCCGGTCTGGAGCATCCCGCGCCGCCGCAGCCGGGCGAGCCGGTCGTCCGAGACGACGTCGACCCCGAAGCCGCCGAAGCCGACCACCGGGCTGTCGGCCAGGACGAGCGCGTCCACGCGGTCTTCGAGCCAGCGCACGGCCGCGACGGTGCTGGACGGCGAGCGCTGCGGCCGCAGCCGGTGTTCCGCCGTGAGCGCGGCGATCGCGCTGGTCAGGACCTCGGTCAGGTCGGCTTCCGGGGCCGCGCGGAGGTCGTCGCCGAGGCGCCGGGCCAGCCGTTCGGCGTACCAGCCGCCCGGGGGTTGCGCGGGGTCCGACGAGGTGGCGCCGTCGAGGACCAGGACCGCGTTGTCCAGCACGACGACGTGGTCCTCGGTGGGGCGTGGGTGGCCGTCGGCGCCCACCCCGGCCCGCTCGGCGATCGCGATCTCGGGCATCACCCGACTGTACGTCGCTCCTCCACGGGTTTCGCGCTGAGCGTGTCAACGTGAGTTGACAGTGCCGAGATGTCAACGTAGGTTGACAAGCATGACGGAAGCGACGGATTTGGCCGCCCGGGCGGGTGATCGCGATCCCCGGGTGGGGCTGCGCGCGGTCGCCGCGCTCCGGCGGCTGCTGGAACAACTGGAGGCCGTGCAGGTCCGCAGCGCGCGGGTGCAGGGCTGGTCGTGGCAGGAAATCGCCGCCGAGCTGGGGGTCAGCCGGCAGGCCGTGCACAAGAAGTATGGGAGGCACTGATGTTCGAGAGGTTCACGGCCGACGCGCGGCTGGCTGTCGTCGAGGCGCAGATCGTGGCGCGGGAGTCCGGCTCGGTGGAGGTCGGGCCCGCCCACCTGCTCGCCGGGCTGGTGAAGACCGGCGCCGGTGTGCTCACCGAGCTGGGCATCTCCACCGACGACATCGCGGCGGAGCTGGCCCGCACCCGGCGCCGCGGCGGCGTGAGCGACGCCGACGCCGAAGCCCTCACCGAGTTCGGCATCGACGTCGAGCAGATCGTCGACCGCGTGGAGCAGACCCACGGCGAAGGGGCGCTGGCCGGTCGGCTCGGCCCGGCCAAGCGCGGGCACATCCCCTTCACCGCGCAGTCGAAGAAGACGCTGGAGCTGAGTCTCAAGGAAGCCGTCCGGCTGGGCGACAAGCACCTCGGCCAAGAGCACATCCTGCTCGCGCTGGCGCAGCAGCGCGGCACCGACGACGTGCTCGCCCGGCGCGGCGCGGACTACCAGACGCTGCGCCGGGCCGTGCAGCAGCGCAAGGCGGGTTAGTGACGCTGCTGCGGCTCCTGCTCTTCCCGCCAGGTGGTCCAGGGCAGCAGCGCCTGGGTGAGCGGGCCGATGGCGAGGGCGTAGAGCACGGTGCCGATCCCGACGGTCCCGCCGAGCAGGAAACCGGCCGCGACCACGGTGACCTCGATGCCGGTGCGCACCAGCCGGACCGACCAGCCGGTGCGCCCGGCCAGCCCGGTCATCAGGCCGTCGCGGGGGCCCGGGCCCAGCCGGGCGCCGACGTAGGTCGCGGTCGCGACGCCGTTGAGCGTCACCCCGCCGACCAGCAGCACGATCTGCCACACCAGGTCGTGCTGGTCCGGGAGCACCGCGCGGACGACGTCGACCATGACCGAGATGACCACGACGTTCGCGATGGTGCCGATGCCGGGCCGCTGGCGCAGCGGGATCCACAGCAGCAGCACGGCCACCGAGATCAGGCCGGTGACCGTGCCGAACGACAGGCCGGTGTGCTTCAGGACGCCTTCGGCCAGCACGCTCCACGGCTCGAGGCCGAGGCCGGCGCGGGTGACGAGGGCGACGCTGGTGCCGTAGAGGGCGAGGCCGGCGAGCAGCTGGACGCTGCGGCGGGCGGGGTCACGGGAGATCCGGACGGGCCGGAGGTCGGTCTGAGCCACATCTCCACTATCGACCGCAAGTGGCCTTGTAAACCATAGCCAATTCCAGGATATTGGCCTTATGGAAGCCGGGCTCCCAGTAGGTGGACGCATTTCAGGGCCGCGATTGGCCGTCATGCTGGGCTCGTGGCGGCAAGGCGGCTCCCGGCAGGGGGCGGCCGACCTGGCCGCGGCCATCGAGCTGCAGGTGCTGGACGGCCAGCTCCCGCTCGGCACCCGGCTGCCCGCCGAGCGCGAGCTGGCCGACGCGCTCGGCGCCAGCCGGACGCTGATCGGCGCGGCGCTGGACCGGTTGCGGGAAAACGGGTTCGTCGCGAGCCGCCGCGGCGCGGGCTCGTGGATCGCCGCGCCCGGGCGCCGCCGCCGCGGCCCGCTGGCGCCGGTGGGCGACGGCTCGATCGACTTCACCCATGCGTCCTCGCCCGCCATCCCGGGCACGGCCGCGGCGGTCGACGCCGCCCGCGGCCGGCTCGCCGGCCACCTGGGCGACCACGGCTACCAGGAACGCGGCCTGCTCGGCCTGCGCGAGCGGATCGCGCGGCGCTACACCGAGCGTGGGCTGCCGACGACACCGGCGCAGATCATGGTCACCAACGGCGCGCACCACGCGTTCGTCCTGGTCCTGCGCATGCTCGCCGGTCCCGGCGACCGCGTGCTCGTCGAGCAGCCGACGTACCCGAACGCCCTGGAGGCGATCCGCGCCGCGCACGCGATCCCGGTGCCGGTGGCGCTCGACCCGACCGGGGCGCGCGGCTGGGACATCGCCGGGGTCGACGCGGCGCTGCGCCAAGCGTCGCCGCGGTTCGCCTACCTCGTCGTCGACTTCCAGAACCCGACCGGCCTGCGCCTGGACGCCGAAGGCCGCTCCCGGCTCGGGACCGTGCTGGCCCGCGCCCGGACGCCGGTCGTGGTGGACGAGACGCTCGTCGAACTGGACCTGGAGGGCGATCCCCTGCACGGGCCGCCGCCGCTCGCCGCGTTCGCCGGCGACCTGGCCATCTGCGTCGGCTCGGCGTCGAAGACGCACTGGGGCGGGCTGCGGCTCGGCTGGATCCGCGCGTCGGAGGACCTGCTCGGCCGGCTGGTTTCGGCGCGTTACGCGGTCGATCTCGGGTCGCCGGTGTTCGAACAGCTCGTGCTGACCGAGCTCATGGCCGACGAAACGTTGCTGGGCCGTCGGCGCGAGGAGCTGCGCGGTTACCGCGATGCCCTGGCCGCCGCCGTGCACCGGTACCTGCCGGACTGGACGTTCACGCTGCCGGACGGCGGCCTGTCGCTGTGGTGCCGCATGCCGGAGCCGGTGAGCTCACGCCTGGCGGTGGCGGCGGCGAGCCACGGCGTCCAGGTGGCGCCGGGTTCGCGCTTCGGCGTCCACGGCGGGCTGGAGCGCTGGATCCGGCTGCCGTTTTCGCTGCCACCGGACCGGATCGACGAAGCTGTCCGGCGGCTGAGCGCGGCCGAAGCGTCGGTCCGCGGCACCCCGGCTTCCCTGGACGCGCCCATCGCATGAACGAACCGGTGCGCTGGATGCGAGCCCGCTCCCAGGGATGGGCGGCGTTCATGTGCATCCAGCGCACCGGTTCGTGTTCCACACGACCCGCTCACGGACGTGACCCCGTTCGCGGGTACCGCGGCTTCCCGGCACAGCCCCTCGACGTGCCGGGAAGCCGGCGGCTCAGGTGCGCTCGCGGTACTGCGAGTCCTCGCTCGGCGCGGTGAGCAAGGGCTCCCGGAGCGCACCCGGTGTGGGTCCCGGCGCCGCGGGGGCAGCGCGGCGCCGGGACCGGGATCCGACCCGGCCGGGCGCGGTCGGCCGGTCGGAAAGTTTGTGGGTTCGCATGGTTTCGCCCCTGGGGTACGTCGGACGCGGCAACGCGTCACGAGACGTGAAAGAGCCACGGATTCCGGGCTGGAGCTGGGGAAACATCACGCCTCAACGGCGTGCGGGTGCGCCTTGATGATCTTGATTTGGACGCACTTGTCCCCGGCTGCGCGGTCGGGCGTCAGTCGGGGGAGGTGGTGGGCAGGGCGGCTTCCCTGCCCGCGCCGTCGACTTCGTGGTCGCGGCTGGTGCCGATCAGCTTGAGCTGTGTGGTGGTGACGTCGTCGGTGTGGACGGCGAACGCGTGGCGGGCGCCGCCGGGGCCGTCGTGGCCCGGGGCCGCGGTGGGGGCCGGCGCGCTCGGCGCGGTGGTGCCGCCGCCGGGCAGGCCGGGCGTGGAGTCGCCGCCGCCACCCGTGGCGTGGGTGCCGGAGTCGCGCGGCCGCTCGTGGACCACCGGCAGCGAGTCCGCGTGCTGGAGGACGACGAAGCGCGTGACCACGACCCGGGCCGCCTGCTGCGGGTCGGCCGTCGTGGGAACCGGAACGGCGGCCGGGACGACGGTCTCGGCGACCGTGGCCGGCGTCTGGGTGACGACGGCCGCCGTCACGCCGGGCACGACCGCGATGACGCCGCCGGAGTTCGAGCCGCCGAGCACCGGGCCCAGGATGTCGTCGAGGGGCAGCAGCACGGGCCCGCCGGGGTTGCCCGTGAGCGGCTGGGTGAGCGGCGCGAGCACGGTGTGGGAAAGCGTGTCCGTGACGGCGCCGACGGTGCCCGTGACGGTGGAGAGCGTGCCGCCGACCACGTCCAGGACGCCGCCGAGGAGCCCGCCGAGCAGGTCGCCGCCGGTCGAAGTGGTGGTCTTGGCCGGCGCGGCCGGCTCGTCGGCGGTGTCCTTTGTGGTCGCTCCGCTGACCGCCTTCAGCGTGCCGCCGACGAGGGAGCCGAGCAAGTTCCCGCTGGAGGCGGTGGCCTTCGGTGCTTCGGAGCTGTCCTCGGAGATCGCCTTGGTCGTCGACTTGGTAGTCGGCTTGGCGGGGGCTACGGTCTCGGCGGCGGTCGAGCCGTCCGACGTCGTGGCGGCGGGCTCCTCGGTGGAAGAGCTTTCCGAGGCGACCGGCTCGACGGCGGGGTCGCTGTCCGGCGTGGTGGCCGTCGCCTCTCCGCCGGCCGAGCTGTCCTTTGTGGTCCCGTCCGCCTGCGGCTCGTCCGCCGCGGGCGGTTCGGCGCTGTCGGCCTTCGGCTGCCCCGCGCAGGTGGCGGCCCCGGTCTCGTGGTGGCCCTTGCGGTGCCTGGCGTGCCAAAGCGGCTTCACGGCATGGTCCACAGTGGAGACCACGGGCGCTTCGGGGCACGCCGGCCGGTCGGCCGCCGATGCGGTGCTGCCGGACAGCGCGGCGCCGAGCAGCCAGCCCGCGAGGGTCAGCCCACCGGCGACCAGGATCTTGGCGGCGGGCCGCTGCAGCGAGGTCGTCCACGGGCGCGGCGCCCGGGCGCGCGCGTGCAAGGTTTCCGGTTCACCGGGGGTGAGCGCAGGCCGAACGGGAGCGTCGCGGCGCGCGTCCGCCGTGCTGCTCACCGCCACCACCACCGTCCGCGCCTGAGGCTTCCGCGATTTCCGCTCGAGCCTGTTCTTGCTGGGGTCTTTCTCCGGCCAGGTCGCAGTTCCCCCGGGGCTGCACTCGTTCTAGCACCGCTCGAAGTCTTTCATCTCTCCCGCGTTCGATCCAGCCCGTAAGGACCAGCAGCCCGCCCGGGCAACGCATCTGCGGCCGACAAGTTGATCACTCTCAGTGCCGTTCGGGTGTTCGCTTACGGCCATTCGGACGAGTTCTGCAATTTGCACGTTTCCGGTTGACCTGATGTTTCCGGGCGGCCGGACGCGCTTTGTGTCGAGTCGGTTCCGCTCGGTGCGCGGACTGCGGGTGCGGCCGCGCGACCGGAATTGGCCCGGGATGGGGGCCGGCGCTGGGCCGAACGGGGTCCCCCACGCGGCTTCGCTTGTCCTGTGCCGAAACCGAGCGGCTCGAACCGGTCCGGGATCCGGCTGCGGTCCGTGATCACGTCGGTCTCGACCGGCCGCCCGCGAGACGTCCCGTGTGGTCGGTGCTCGCCAGGCGGAGTTCCGCGGCGAGAGCGTGCCGTGGCCGCTGCGGTCGTCGCGGGGAGCAGTCACCGTGGTCGCGGAGAGTGACAGCCCGGAGCGGCAGGGGGTGGCGCGCGGTCAGGCCCGGTCGGCCTCCGACGCGTCGGCCGAGACCGCGCCTGCTCCCGGTGCCCCGCCGGAACGGCCGCGAAGGACGTCTACTCAGCCGGAGCGCGATGATCAGACCAGTTTGCGCAATCGGGTGATGGCCTCGTCGATGACCTCGTTGCGCTTGCAGAACGCGAAACGCAGCAGGTGGTTCCACTCGTCCGGGTGATCGGTGAAGACCTTCACCGGCACCGCGGCCACCCCCACCCGGCCCGGCAGTTCCCAGGCCAGATCGGCGGCGTCGGCGAAGCCGAGCGGCCGGACGTCGACGCAGACGAAGTACGTGCCCGCCGTCGGCCGGACGGCGAACCCGGCATCCGCGAGGCCGGCCGAAAGCCGGTCGCGCTTCTCCTGCAGCGACGCGCGCAGGCCGTCGACCCAGGGCAGCTCGTGGTCGAGCGCGTGCGCGACGGCGGGCTGCAGCGGCCCGCCCGACACGAAGGTCATGAACTGCTTCGCCGCCTTCACCGCCGCGACGAGCTCCGGCGTCGAGCAGACCCAGCCGATCTTCCAGCCGGTGCAGTTGAACGTCTTGCCGGCGCTGGAGATGCTCACCGTCCGCGGCCGCATGCCGGGCAGCGTGACGAGGGGGATGTGCTCGACTCCGCTCGACACGTCGAAGACCAGGTGCTCGTAGACCTCGTCGCAGATGGCGATCAGGTCGTGGTCGACGCACAGCGTGGCGAGCGCTTCCAGTTCGGCGCGGGTGAAGACGGTTCCGGTCGGGTTGTGCGGCGAGTTGACCAGGATCGCCCTGGTCCGCGGCGTGACGGCGGCGCGCAGGCCGTCGACGTCGAGGCCGAACCGGCCGTCCGGGCCCTCGACCAGGCCGACGACCCGCCGCTCGGCCCCCGCCATCGCGACCGCGGCGGCGTAGGAGTCGTAGTACGGCTCGATGACGATCACTTCGTCACCGGGCTCGGTCAGCGCCAGCAGCGCTGCCGCAATGGCCTCGGTCGCGCCCGCGGTGACCAGGATCTCGGTGTCCGGGTCGTACTCGGTGCCGTAGCGCTGCCGGTGCCGCGCGATCGCGGCCCGCAGCTCGGGCCGCCCGGGCCCCGGCGGGTACTGGTTCGCCCCGCCGAACAGGGCGTTCTTCGCCGCTTCGAGCATCCCGGCCGGCCCGTCGGTGTCCGGGAAGCCCTGGCCGAGGTTGACGGCGTCGTGCCGGACGGCGAGCGCCGTCATCTCGGCGAAGATGGTCGAGGTGAACGGCCGGAGCCGGGGGACGAGAGCAGGTTCGCGCACGATCAGCCATCCTCACGGACAATGGCGATGTGGAGCAACTGACCCCCGCGAAGGTGACGCCCGCCGACCCACCGGGCGGCGCGGCCGGTGAAGAGGAAAAGCGGCGTGCGCTGCGCAAGATGAAGCTCGTCGCGCTGTCGTTCCTGGTCGGCGCGACGCTCGTGTTCCTGCTGACCAGCTGGGCGCAGTCGGCCGGCTGGCCGGGCTGGGTCGGCTACGTGCGCGCCGCGGCCGAGGCCGGCATGGTCGGCGCGCTGGCCGACTGGTTCGCCGTCACGGCGCTGTTCCGGCACCCGCTCGGGCTGAAGATCCCGCACACGGCGATCATCCCGAACAAGAAGGACGCGCTGGGCAGCAGCCTCGGCGACTTCGTCGGATCGAACTTCCTCTCCGAGGAGGTCGTGCGCGACAAGCTCAAGCGCGTCGAGATCGCCCGGCGGCTCGGCGGCTGGCTCGCCGAGCCGGACAACGCCGAGCGCGTGACGTCCGAGCTGGCCACGGCCGTCCGCGCCGCCGTGAAGGTGCTCCGCGACGAGGACATCCAGGCGATCATGGAGCAGGCCGTCGCGCGCCGGATCATCGACAAGCCGTGGGGCCCGCCGCTGGGCAAGATCCTGCAGGGCGTGTTCGCCGACGGGGCGCACCACAAGCTCGTGGACCTGATGTGCGACCGCGGCTACGAGTGGGTGCGCGACAACCACACGACGATGCTGCGCGTGGTGTCGGACCGGGCGCCGAGCTGGTCGCCGAAGTTCGTCGACGAGATGCTGGCGGACAAGGTCTACGGCGAGGTGCTGTCCTTCGCCTGGGCGGTCAAGACCGACGTCAACCACCCGATGCGGCTGGCGCTGGACAAGTTCCTCGGCGAGTTCGCCCAGGACCTGCAGACCAACCCGGACGTGATGGCCCGCGCCGAGCAGGTCAAGGGCCAGATCGTGCACCACGAAGAGGTGCAGCGGCTGATCGGCTCGGCGTGGAGCACGGCGAAGGAGATGCTGCTGACCGCGGCCGAGGACCCGTCGAGCGAGCTGCGCCGGCGTGTCCGGCTCGGGCTCACCTCGCTCGGGCAGCGGCTGATCACCGACGACCAGCTGCGCGCGAAGGCCGACGGCTGGGTCGAGGGGGCCGCGGCGTACCTCGTGAAGAACTACTCACGGGAGATCACCACGATCATCACCGACACGGTCGAGCGATGGGACGCCGAGGAGACGTCCCGCAAGATCGAGCTCCAAGTGGGCCGCGACCTGCAGTTCATCCGGATCAACGGCACGGTGGTGGGCGCGCTCGCCGGCCTCGTCATCTACGCCGTCGCGGAGCTGCTGTTCTGAGGAGCTTGGTCATATACCACACCTGAGGGACCTTCAAACCAGTTGTCCACAGGAAGCTGAGTTATCCCCGGGGTTATCCACAGGTTTTCACGGTGATGGCCTAACGGCTGTCCACAACGTATGGGGGCGGGGCGGTCCGAGGCGTGGATATGTGGTGCTCCGTCCCCAAGTTGTCCACAACCGTCCGAGTGTCCGCCGCTCGGATGAGGGCTTCTCAGCCCGCGGCGGCGCGGGCGCGCCAGCCGCGCGCCTTCTCGCGGTTGCCGCAGACGCGCATCGAGCACCACGTCCGCGAGCGGTTGCGCGACTCGTCGTAGAACGCCCACAGGCAGGTGTCGGCGGGGCAGATCTTCAGCCGGATCCAGTCGCCGCGCACGACCAGGCGCGCGCAGGCCGCGAACACCGCGCCCACGACGTCGTCCGCGACGAGCGCCGGCCCGTCGGCGGTGAGGGAGATCCGGGTGCCGACGTCGACGCGGCCGCCGGGCAGCCGCGGGTCGCCGATCGCCGCGCGCAGGGCGTCCCGCGCCGCGCGTGCTTCGCCGGCCGGATTCGCCGCCAGCTCGTGCGCGGCCGCCCACTCGTGCCACTGCCCGGGATCTTCGAGCAGGTCGGTGCCCTCTTCGACGTTGACCGTGTTGAGGAACTCCACCACCAGGGAGGCGTCGGTGTGCACTTACCGAGTGTACGGCGGTTGCCTTCGGGTGGGCTAACCCACATAATCGCTTCACTGGTTACTCAGGTACTCAGGATCGAAGGGAGCGACGATGAGTGCGGTACCGACCTTGGGCGTGGTGGCCCTCGACTGCCCCGACCCGGTGGCGCTGGCCGGGTTCTACCGCGCGGTGCTGGAGTGGGAGGCGCCCGAAGTGGCCGAGGACGGGCACTGGGTGACGCTGGCCAACCCCGCCGGCG
Organism: Amycolatopsis sp. NPDC051716; assembly: GCF_040681595.1. Classification (NCBI taxonomy): domain Bacteria; kingdom Bacillati; phylum Actinomycetota; class Actinomycetes; order Pseudonocardiales; family Pseudonocardiaceae; genus Amycolatopsis; species Amycolatopsis sp. NPDC051716. The sequence goes on from NZ_JBFAZA010000023.1 coordinate 145,134, forward strand.
GCGCGGACCTCGCGTTCCAGCGGGTGCCCGACTACCGGCCACCCGCGTGGCCGTCCGCGGAGAACCCGCAGCAGATGCACCTGGACCTGAACGTCACGGACCTGGAAGCGGCGCACGAGCGCGTGCTCGGGCTGGGCGCGAAGCTGCTCGACGACAAGCCGGAGACGTTCCGCGTCTACGCCGATCCGATCGGGCACCCGTTCTGCCTGTGCGCCTGCTGAGGCGTTTTTGCGTAGGCTCGGCGGTGTGATTTGTCCGAAGTGTCAGAACCAGATGCGGACCGTCGACAAGAACGGCATCCACATCGACCAGTGCGACGGCTGCCGCGGGATCTTCCTCGACCGCGGTGAGCTCGAGGCCATCGTCGGTGCGGAGAGCTCGTTCTACGGCCGGCAGCCACCGCCGTACCAGGGCGGTCACGGCCGTCCCGACTCGCCGCGGCCCTACCGCGGCGGTCACCCGGACTCGCCGAAGGCGTACCGCGGTGGCTACCCGGACTCGCCGCGGCCGCACCGCGGGGGCTACCCCGACTCGCCGCGGCCGCACCGGGGGTACTCGGATTCGCCGCGGCCGTACGGGCACGGGAACCGCAAGCGCAGCTTCCTCGAGAACCTTTTCGACTGAGATGGGTCTCGACCTGCGGATCTGCCCGGCGTGCGGCGAGCTGGCCGAACACCCGGTCGTCGCGGGCTCCGTCATCACGTGCCCGAAGTGCGGGCACGAGTGGGCGTTCCGGAAGCTGCCCCTCTTCGCGCTGACCGGCCCCAGCGGCGCCGGGAAGTCGACGATGGGGCCGCTGCTGGCCGGGCGGTTCGCCGGCGACGTCGTGCTGCTGGAGCAGGACATCCTCTGGATCGATGCCCTGCGCGGCGACGTCACGTCGTTCCGCTCGGTCTGGCTGCGGATGGCGGCGATGGTGCAGCAGAACGGCCGCCCGGTCGTGCTGTGCGGGACGGTGGCGCCGCCGGAGTTCGAGCAGCTGCCGGAGCGCGCGTTCTTCAGCGACATCCACTACCTGGCGCTGGTCGGGTCGCCGGAGTCGCTGCGCGCCCGGCTGCGGGCGCGGCCGGCCTGGCGGGAGTGGGACGAGCCGCGGATCGACGAGATGCTGGAGTTCAACGACTGGCTGCGGAAGTCGGGCCCGGGCCTCGGTGTCGACCTCTTCGACACCACGGACGTGTCCCGCGAGGCGACGGCCGACCACGTGGAGAAGTGGATCCGGGCGCGGCTGCCTTAGCTCGCCGGGTCGAGGTCACGCCCCGGCGCGGTTTCGTCCAGCGGCCAGGTGCGGCCGTCCGGCGAGTCGAGCCAGAACTCCTGCCGGTCGCCGGTCACCGTCACCCCGAACCGGTCGCGGTCCGGTTTGCCCAGCTCGCACCACTCGACGAAGGCCGCCTCGGCGAGCTCCCACAGCGCCCGCGGGCCGCCTTGGGCGACCTCGTCGGCGCCGCCGCGCTTGCGGTGGCGGACCCATGAGCCGTCCGGGTGGACCAGCGCGAGACCCGGCGTTTCGCCGTCGCCTTCGCGCACCGGCCGCACGCCGGGCAGCGCCAGCCCCGCGAAGAACTCGAACTGCTTGCGGGGCTGGAGCACCGTCGACATCGGCAGCCGCGTCTGCTCCCAGTCGCCGCGTGACGGCATCGGCAGCGGGCCGGTCTCCGGGAGCCGGTGGGCGCGCAGCGGCATGAAACGGCCGTCGCGCGCGAGGACGCGGCCCTGCGCGGTGCCGTCCTCGCCGGCGACGAGCCGGACCAGCCCGGCGCCGATCGGGCGGTTCAGCGTCGTGACGATCAGCCCGCCCGGCGCGGTCTGCGCCGGCCAGGCCGGCGGGATCGATGACACCGAAGCGGTGCACAGCACCCGGTCGAAGATCTTCCCGGCCGGAAAGCCGAGCGCGCCGTCGCCCACCGCGCACGCCGGGTGGTGCCCCGCGGCGGCCAGCCGTTCGCGCGCCGCCGCGACGAGCACCGGATCGATGTCCACTGTGGACACCCGACCGGCGCCGCAGCGGTGGCTCAGCAGCGCGGCGTTGTACCCGGTGCCGGTGCCGATCTCGAGGACGCACTGCCCGTCGCGCACCCGCAGGTCCTCGAGCATGATCGCCATGATCGAGGGCATGCTCGACGAGCTCGTCGGCGTGCCCGCCACCGGGCCGGTGCGCCGGGCGAGCTCCCAGCGGTCCGGGTCGTCGTCGAGCTGCGTCACCAGCACGTCGCGGGAGTAGACCGTCTCCAGCCAGCCGGGGTCGCCGCGGTCGACCGCCGCCCACAGCCCGCCCGCCGGTACGAAGAACCGCGGCAGGAAGACGTGGCGGGGGACCGCGCGGAAGGCGGCGATCCACTCCGGCGCGTGCAGGACGTCCTCGTCGAGGAGGTGCTCGACGAGGCGTCGCCGCAGCCGGGCCGAGCGCGTCATGGGACCACGGTAGCGGTGAGCACCACCACACCCGAAAGTTGCAAGCAGTGTGCTTGCAATAGCTAGCACTCCCGCGTACCGTCGAAGGTGTCGCGAGGAGGTGACCGGATGACAGAGACCGGTGGGACGTCAGGATCCGGCAGTCCCATGGAGAAGGTCGCGGACATCGCTTCCGACATCGGCGAGTACATCCGCCAGCAGCGCAACACCGCGAAGATCTCGTTGCGCCAGCTGTCGAAGCTCGCCGGCGTGTCCAATCCGTACCTGAGCCAGATCGAGCGCGGGGTCCGCAAGCCCAGCGCGGAGATCCTGCAGCAGATCGCCAAGGGCCTGCGCATTTCGGCGGAAGCGCTGTACGTGCAGGCCGGGATCCTCGATTTGCCGACGGGCGGCCCGGTGGGCGACGCGATCCGCGCCGACGCCGAGCTGACCGAACGGCAGAAGCAGGTCCTGCTCGACGTGTACGAGTCCTTCCGGCGGGAGAACGCCGCGGCACGGCCGGCCGCCGCTCCCGCCCCGGAAACCGCAGACACCACACCAGCCGCGAACACTGAGGAGTCACCATGACCACCCCCAAGACCGAAGACGTCAAGAAGGCCGTCACCACCGCCCTCGACCAGGTCCGCACCCCGCTGCTCGCCGCGCTCGGCGCCGGCAACCTGGCCACCCACGCCGTCACCGACGCCGTGGCGAAGGCCAAGGAGAACGTGACCAAGAGCGGCGAGGTCGCCCGCAAGAACCTGCAGGAGCTGCCGACCGACGTCGAGAGCCTCCGCGAGAAGCTGGACCCGGCCGAGCTGCGCAAGGCCATCGACGAGTACACCGAGGCCGCGCTCAAGCTGTACAACAAGCTGGCCGAGTCGGGCGAGCAGGCGTGGGACAAGATCGCCACGCAGCCGCAGGTCAAGAAGGCCATCGAGCAGCTCGAAGAGGCCCTGACCACCGCGCAGGGCCAGGTCGAGGGCGTGACCACCGAGGTCCGCGAGCGCGTCGACGGCGTGCTGGCCAAGGTGACCAAGCGCACCCGTTCGGCCGGCGAGAAGACCGCCCGCAAGGTGACCAAGGTCGCCGGCGAAGCCGCCGACACCGTCGAGGAGCTGGGTGACGACCTCGCCCACGAGACCCGCTCGGTCGCCCGCAAGGCCGCGAACAAGACGGCCCCGAAGACGGCCGCCCCGGCCCGCCGCACGACCACGACGACGACCACCACCAGCGCCGCCGCGAAGAAGCCGGCCGCGCCGAAGACCGACAAGTGACATCGCTGTGAACTCCCGGCCCCGCCACCGCACCCCCGGTGGCGGGGCCGGGGTCGTTCGGGTGGTTTGCCGTAAGCTGTCGCTGTGCTAGTCGCCATCTGGATCCTCAATGTCATCCACTGGGGCAGCGCGCTGGTCGGGCTCTTCGCCTTCGTGCACGCGCTGCTCCAGCGCGCCGACGCCTACTCCGCGGCCGACCGCAAGACCAAGCCCATCTGGATGCTGATCACCGGCGGCGCAACCCTCGCCATGGTGCTGTTTCCGGTGATGGGCCCCGGGATGATCTTCTACGTGCCCGCCATGGCAGCGGCCCTGGTCTACATCGTGGACGTCCGCCCGAAGCTGATCGAAGTCCAGCGCGGCGGCTCCAGCTGGTGAACCAGCTCCTGGCGCCGTTGCGCCGGGTGCGTCTTCTCCCTGCCATCCCCTCCTGCCGGGTGCGCCTCCTTCCCGCCCGCGCCGGCTCCGGCGGGGCGCTGTTTTAATGGGGTCGTGACCTGGACGATCGCCGGGAGCCTCACCGTCGTTCCCGCCCCCACGCGTACTGACCTGCTCGCCGAGCCCGTGGCCAAGGCCCTGGCCGCGCTCGCCGACCCGGACGCCGTCGGCGTCGCGGAGATCGACTCCTCGCTCGCCGACACCGCCGCCTTCTGCGAGGCCTACGGCTCGCCGCTAGAGGCGTCCGCGAACTGCGTCGTCGTCGCCGGCAAGCGCGCGGGCGAAGTCCGCTTCGCGGCCGCGCTCGTGCTCGCGACCACCCGCGCCGACGTCAACGGCGTGATCAAGCGCCGCCTCGACGTCCGCAAGGCGTCGTTCGCGCCGATGGACGAAGCCGTCTCGCTGACCGGGATGGAGTACGGCGGCATCACGCCGGTGGGCCTGCCCGCCGAATGGCCGATCCTGCTCGACCGCCGCGTCGCCGACGCACCCGAGCTCGTCATCGGCAGCGGGATCCGCGGCAGCAAGCTGCTGATCTCCGGCGCCGCGCTGGCCGCTCTGCCCGGCGCGGAGGTCGTCGAGGACCTCGCCCGGTGACGTCCGTCTGGCTCCGGTACCTGACCGGTGCCGACATCGACGCGCTCGGCGTCACCGACGCCGAGATCGTCGCCGCGGTCGAGGACGTGCTCGCCGACCACGGCCGCGGCCAGGTCGTCTTCGAGCCGCGTACGCACCTCGTGCCGGACAACGGCGGCAAAGGCCACTTCAACATCCTCCGCGGCCACCTCTCCGCCAAGCAGGTCAGCGGGGTGAAGGTCGTCGGTGACTTCGTGGGGAACTTCGAACGGGGCCTCCCTTCGGAAATGGCGTTGATCCTGTTGCTCGACCCGGACACCGGCATGCCGCGGGCGATCGTCGACGGCACGATGATCACCGAGGCCCGCACCGGCGCGATGACCGCCGTCGGCGCGAAGTACCTGGCCCGTCCGGATTCACGGGTGCTCGGGCACATCGGCGCCCGCGGTACCGCCTGGTGGAACGTCGTGCTGCTGGACTCCTTGTTCGACTTCGCCGAGATCCGCGTGACCAGCAAGCGCCCGGAGTCGCGTGAAGACTTCGGCCGCCGGCTGTCCGAGCGGCTCGGCAAGGACGTCCGCGTCTGCGCCACGGCCGAAGAGACCCTGGACGGCGCGGACATCCAGGTCGAGGCCTCCCGGCTCGTCGAGCCCGAGGCGCTGGTGCGCCGCGAGTTCCTCCGGCCGGGCACCTTCCTGGTGCCCTACGGCACGATCAGCGCGCTCGAGCTCACGCTGCTCGACGACATCGACAAGGTCGTCGTCGACGACTGGCGCGAATCGCGGTCCGGCAACCCGCGGTTCGGCGCCCTGCGCCCGCAGCTCAACGCCGGCCTCCTCACCGCGGACAACGTCCACGCCGAGATCGGCGACATCGTGGCGGGCAGCAAACCCGGCCGCGAGCACGACGCCGAACGGATCCTGTTCTGGCACCGCGGACTGTCCACAACGGACGTTGCGGTGGCGAACATGATCCTCGCCCGTGCCGAGGCTTCCGGCGTCGGCACCATGCTGCCTTACCGATGATCGTCTCCGACAGCGAGTTCGCTGACAGTGAACGGTTGATTCTGGACAAACCGCTGGTAGAAGCCCTGAAGCGTCGCCGGGACGCGGTCTTGACAGCCCTTGCCGAGCCGGAAAATCCGGTCTACGGGGTCACCACCGGGATGGGCCGCCTCGCGGGAGTCGTGCTGGATCCGCGGCAGCAGGCCGAACACCAGCGCAACCTGCTCATCGGCCGGGCCGTCGGCGGGCCGCCGTGGCTGCCGCCCGAAGACGTCCGCGAGCTGCTCGTCGTTCGCCTGCGCGACTTCCTGCGGCCGTGGTCGGGGGTGAGCGCCGAGCTGGTGCAGTTCCTGGTGGACCGGTTGAACGACCGCTTCACGCCCGCGGTGCCGCGCTTCGGGCTCGGCAGTTCGGGCGAGATCATCGCGCTTTCCCACGCGTTTCAGACGTTCTTGGGCATCGGCACGGTTTTGGAGGACGGCGTCGAAGTGCCGGCCGCGTCGGCGCTCGCCGCGCGTGGTGCCACGCCTTATGTCCTTGGGCCGAAGGAAGGTGCTTCGCTGCTTCAGGGTTCTCCGCTGGCGATGACGCACGCCGCGCGTGGCTGGACCGAAACCCAGCAGCTCATCGACCTGCAGACGCTCACCGCGGCGATGGCGATCGACGTGCTCGGCGCGCCGCGTGCGGTGTTTTCCCCGGTCATGGCGGGCGGCGACGATCACCTGCGTGCGTTGCTGCATGAGCTGACCGAGCTGGTCGGCATCGGCCCGGTGCGGCCCGGTCTGGTGCAGGCCCCGCTTTCGGTGCGGGTCGCGCCGCGGGCGCTGGCGCACGCGTCCCGCGTCAACCGCGACTTGCACGAAACCCGGCGACGCTGGGAAACGATGCCGGGTGATTCGCCTTCCTTCGTCGACGGTGCTTTCGTGCCGGGCACCGGATATCACGCGGTGGACCTGGGGTTGCGGATGGACGCGGTGACGGCCGCGCTGGTGCACCTCGGCGAGATTTCGGTGCAGCGGACGCACCGGTTGCTGGACGAGCGGTTCAGCGGGTTGCCGCCGCAGCTCACGGCCGATCCGGGGCCGCGGGCGGGCTTGGTCCCGCTGCACAAGCGGGCGGCCGGCGAACTGCACGCACTGCGCCGGCTCGCGACACCGGCGACCCTCGGCTCGATCGACACATCGGCCGGCCAGGAGGACGTGCAAGCGTTCGCGTCGGCGGCCGGCGAGCAACTGCGCGCGGCGGCTTCGCACCTTTTCGCGATCACGGCGTGCGAGCTGATCACGGTGTCCCAGGCCCGGTACCTGGCCGGTGGGGACGGTGTGCCGGGGCTTCGTGCGGCCTACGGGTGGGTGCGGTCAGTGGTACCGCCGCTGGACGAGGACCGCTCTCTCGGACCGGAAGTCGAGCGTCTGATTGCTGTTTGCCGAGCGGCTTTCTTCGACGATCTGGCGACGCTCACCTGACCCACCCCGCGGGGGCGCCCCCCGTCTCGACACTATCGCGCGGCGCTGACGATTTCGGGGCGCCCGCAGGGAAATCCGCGGGGTTGTCCACAGGTTTGCCCCGATGTGGACAACCGGCCGCCGGAGGCCGCCGAATCGGACATCCGGCGGGGGCGGGGCGCTACCTTCGTCGTTGTGCGCCCTCCGGGGACGCGGACCCCGGGAAAGGAGGGATACGACGGCGGGTCCGCGTGAAGGTGAGGGTGCGGGCATACGGGCGGAAGCCCAGATCGCGATACAGAGGGAGGGCACCTGCGGATTTCGGATGGTTGATCACCGGATACACGACGGCTTCGCGAGTGCCGGCGTGGTGGGCCGCGTGCAGCGCGGCGAGGCACACCGCGCGGGCGAGCCCCGTGCGACGGAACTCCGGCAAGGTTCCGACGGGCTCCAGTTCGCCGACGGCATTGCGTTCGTCGAGCCAGATCAGGCACTGGGCGGCGAACCGGCCGTCGGGTGCTTCGACGACCCAATCCAGTTCGGCCCGGTACGGCCAGGCGGCCATGACGCTGCGGTAGCTCGGTTCGGTCACCCTCGACGGGTGCCAGACCGCGCGGTGCACGGCGACGCGGCGGGCCAGATCGTCCGGTACGACCGGCCGGAGCGTGAAACCGGCCGGCACGACCGGCTCGGGCAAATCGACGAGGAGGCGAGACATATACGACTGGTGAACGGAACTCTCCTGAAGCGCGTAACCGCGACGTTCCAGAGCGGCGACGACATGCTTCTCGGCGTCGAGCACGGTGACAGCGAGCTCGGCCGCCGAGGCGGTGTCCTCGAACCAGCCGAGCACCTCGAGCGCGAGTTCCGGGCGCGCCGGATCCACGAGCAGCGCGAGTTCACCGGGTAGCGAAATCCAGCCCCACGCGACGACTTCGCCATCCGCTTCCCACAGCACGGTCGGCCACTCGGCTTCCCGGCCGGCGTGCTGGAACCGCTGCCACGCGAGATCCCCGACGTGCAGCGAACTCGCCTTCGACCAGTTCCGCTGGGCCACGCTCTGCATGGCCCGCAGGTCGGCCGGACCGGCGTAGCCGCGGCGCGTGAGAGCGGGCATGGGCAGAATCGTGCTGTGCCGCGCCGGCCTTCGCCAAGCGGTTTACCGCGGAGGTGGAGGGTTGGACGTCGGGCTACTCGGGCGCGCGGCCGCGATGTTCGCGGTGACGAACGTCGACGACCTGGTGCTGCTGGCGGTGTTCTTCGGCCAGGCGGCCGGACGCCGTGGCGAGCTCAAGGTCGTGGCGGGGCAGTTCTTGGGCTTCGCGGCGATCTTGGCGGTGTCGGTCGCCGGAGCGCTCGGTGCCGGCCTGCTGCCGGACGGCGCCGTCCGGTGGCTGGGCGTGCTGCCGGTGCTGCTGGGGATACGCGCGGCGTGGCAAGCGTGGCGCCAGGACGAGGACGAGCCACCACCGGCGGCCGGGGTGGTCGGCATCGCGACGGTGTGCTTCGCCAACGGCGGAGACAACGTCGGCGTGTACGTCCCGGCGTTCGCGGCGACCGGGCCCGCGGGCCTGGTGGGCTACGTGACGGTGTTCCTGGCGGGCGTGGCGGTGTGGTGCGCGGCGGGCCGGTTCCTGGCGACCCGCCCGGGCATCGCCCGGCTACTCGCCCGCTGGGGCCACGTGGCGCTGCCGGCCGTACTGATCGCGCTCGGCGTGCTGATCCTGATCGGCGCGTTCTAGCGAGGGGCGACGAGCAAGCGGGGGAGGGGAGGGGGAGGGGGCGGGGGCGGGGCGGGGCCGGAGGCGGAACCGTGACGGTCGGCGCTCAAAGACCGGCGCGCGGTGCTCAAAACGGCCATGGTCGCCCACGCGCCGAGGACAATCGCGATCGCTAACCCCAACAGGCAGCTGATTCCACTGGGGCGCTCAAGGTTGCCTCATTGTGGCGAATCTGACGTCAACGCAGCCGATCAACAGGCCAAGGCGTGTGGCGATCATGAAACTGAGAACCAAAATTCTGGCCACCATCACGTTCACGTTCGCCGCGGTCCTGGCCGTGGCCGTACCGGCGCCGGCGGCCACCCCGCCGCAAACCGT